>CAIRBC010000288.1 GCA_903876685.1 uncultured Nitrosomonadales bacterium
GGCGCAACCGTGGTACTGGCGCGCCATCAATTAAAAGATCCGGTGGAATTCGATAGCAGCATTCGCAACCATCGCGTCACCTTATTTCATATCCCTCCGGCATTTTTCCAACTATGGCTAATGGGCAGTATATATCCCCTTCCAGAATCCTTACGACTGGTCAACGTAGGCGGAGATACCCTGACACCCGAATCGGTGGCCGCCTGGTATGCACTCCCTGAAAACAGGGTGAAGCTGGTCAATACCTATGGGCCTACCGAAACCACCGTTACTGCAACCGTTTATACCATACCCAGATCACTGGTTTACGGTTCGATCCCGATTGGCAGACCGTTGCCAGATACCCGCCTCTATATTCTTGATCGCTATTTGCAGCCTGTACCGATTGGTGTCGCGGGTGAGCTGCATATCGGCGGAATAAGAGTGGGGCGTGGTTATTTACACCGCCCAGAACTGACTACAGAGCGCTTCATCCCCGATCCTTTCAGTGCCACAGGTCGCCTATACAAGACTGGCGACCTGGTGCGCCAGGCACCAGACGGAAATATCATTTTTCTCGGACGCATCGACCAGCAGGTCAAAATTCGCGGCTTCCGCATCGAATTAGGCGAAATCGAGTCGGTGTTAAAAACCTTCGCTGCCGTACAAGAGGCGATTGTATTGGCACGTGTAGATCATCCTGGCGACAAACGACTGGTTGCTTATCTGACCACCCGACCCAATATGTCGATCACTCCAGGCGTGCTGCGCGATTTTTTATTAAAGAAGCTGCCTGATCATATGGTTCCAAGTGCTTATATGCTATTGGACTCCCTGCCCCTCACCCCCAACGGAAAGCTGAATCGCAAGGCATTACCGGCTCCGCATACCCTCAATCTTGAGAGTATCAAAAAACACACCCCACCCTATAACACCTTGCAAGCGATGCTGGTGCAAATATGGACAGAATTATTGTCCACGCCCAATATTGGCATCCATGACAACTTCTTCGAATCAGGCGGCGATTCTCTTAAACTGGTTGTGATGAGTTATCGCCTCCAACAACGAACCGGCTGCTCTTTGCCGCTTGACTATATGTATGCCAACCCGACAATTGCCTTGCTGGCAAGCGCCATGCTGGAATATGCAGGCAATGATCATCAATCTGCACTGATTAAAATCCAAAGTGGCAGTTCAATGCCACCTTTTTTCTTCATGCATGGAGATTTTCATGGGGGCGGCTATTTCTGTCATGCCTTAGCCAAAAGCATGGGTGCCGATCAGCCTTTTTACGCCATCCAGCCCCATGGACTGCCTGGTCTCCCCCTCCCCGGCACCGTCGAAGAAATGGCCAGTGCTAATCTGGCGCTGATCCGCGCGGTACATCCAGGCCCCTACTTCCTTGCAGGTCATTGCATCGGTGCACTGGTGGCGTTTGAAATGGCGCAACAACTGCAATCATCCGGAGCTGAAGTGGGCTTGCTGATAATGATGAGTCCTCCCATGGCGCGACTCGTAAACAGCCCGTCAAAACTTCCGGATTTGCCGGGCTTGCCAGAATTTGACACCCTTTCAGTCGAAGCCAGACACAACGCCGTCATCCGGCTGTATAAACAAAGCTACCAGCAATACCGGCCGAACTGCTTCCGCGGCAAACTGACGCTATTCATGCCTAAAGATGATCTCGATACCGTTCATCCTGATCGTGGCTGGAAAAAAATGGCCACCACCGGTGAAATCCATGTCCAGCCTGGCAATCATTTAAGCATGATTACCGACTATGGCACGGCACTGGCACAGCAATTAATGAAATGCAAGAAGCGAGTAAAGTGGGATTAAAACAATTTACCACCGACCTTAAGACCAGTGGCAAATTATTCCAACCGACTATCCAACGCTTTAAATTTTTGGCAATTCCCCCCTGATCAAGCTTGCACAACCGCCTATGCTCAATTAAAGGGCTTGATCAAAACTCCAATCCCGATACCTACTGAAAAAACAACGCAGATCAATGAATATCCATCGATCTGCGCCGCCAGTTCAACCTCAGCCAGGCATCAACCTACCTTGAAAGTATCGCCATCTCCTTGCAGAATAAGCGATGACGCACCACCCAAGGTAATCGAGTAGGCATGGCCGGCCACACTGTTGTAATAGGTCAATACACCGCCACTAAACGCCCAGTCTCCTGCAGAAGCAACTGAACCCGCATTCACCTGCTGCGTTGACAACGCTGTAATAGCACCCGCACCGTCAATATTGATCAGGTCGTTTGTATGCAAATTCAGAATATAGCCACCACCGTTTTGCGCAGCATCCAGGATAAAAGTCTCTGTCAACGTAGAAGAAGCCTGAATAGTGTGATCGCCCGTACCCGCCAAATGAATCGTAGTATCAGTCGTATTAGCCAGATCGACGAAGTAGCCTGAATTGTTTGAACCACCCAACACCAGTGTTCCATTACCACCGTAATCGCGAGTAATACTTGCGCTGCCGTTCGTATCATTCAGCACGATCGTATCATTGGCTGCCAGTAGAGAAGTACCTGACATGAAGTTAGCGAACTGGCTATTGGTCAAATTCAGCGTCGCAGAACCTGTCGCATCGACCGTCCCGGCATGCTGTACCGCCAGTAAGTTTGCACTCGCGGCAGTCGTCAGCGCACTGGTAATGTTGCTAGCCGAATCCAAAATGTCGTAGGTCATCGAGCCCACATTATTCGCAGTCACCTTGGAATACAGAGTCGAAGCATTGGAAACATCCGGATTCGTGCCACCGGAAATGGTCAGATGTGTGATTGTTTCGCCGGTACCATAACTAAAGTTAAGTGCCTGAGTTGCAGTGGCTGTCACATCAGCAATCGTGGTTAACCCGGTGTTTGACGCAGCCAGTAGCGTGCCTGCCTCAGTATAACTGGGAGCGCCCGTCGCATTGATATTAGTCGCATCGTTAAGCACCGCTGAACTTGCCGTCGCCAAGGTGGAGCCTGCATCGCTCAGACTATAGGTTACACCACCCACATAACCCGCTGTCAGATCAGACACGATAGTGGTTGCCTCAAGCTTGGTCGCGGTACCCGAAACGCTCAACGAGGTAATGACATCGACGCCGCTCGTATTGAAGCTAAACGCAGCCGCTTCAGCCGCCGTTGCAGACACCGAAGCAATCGTGGTCGTGCCAAGGTTTGCTGCAGCCAACAGAGTCGCCGCATGGGTAGCCGAAGTCAAAGAACCGGTCGCCGTAATGTTATAGGCTTCATCGAGCGCGGCACCCGAAACTGCCGCAATCGCACTCGCACTGTCGTTAATGCTGTAAACCACGGTATGCGTGAAGCCCGCGAGCGTGCTAGCCTGGGTCGCATTGGCTGTTCCTGTCGCAGTCACCGTACCCGTAACATGATTGAGTACCGCATCGGAACTGCCCGCCACCGCACTGACCGTATCGCTCACTGCCGCAATGGCTACCGACTTGGTGAAGGCAGAAATCGTCGTAGCATTACTGATATCCGCTGTCCCCGTCGCAGTAACCGTACCCGATACCTGATTCAGCACGGCATTACTGGTTCCTGCTATCGCCGAATAACTATCAGTCAAGGCACTGATTGAAATCGCATGACTTAAACCGGTGAACGCCAAGATAGAAGTCGCTTGCGATACATCGGCGGTACCCGTCGCAGTAATAAAGCCGGTTACATGACCTAACACCGCGCTGGTACTGCTCGCTATTGCACTCAATGTATCACTCATCGACGAAAGAGTTACGGTCGAGTTATAGGCTTCAAGTGAAGCGGCCTGAGTGACATTCACACTATCGCTGACATTGACTGAAGTTGCCGCCGTAATCAAGGCAGCATGGCTAGTATGCTCAGTAATCAGGTTCGACGCAGTATCACTGAGGATATAGCCATTAGTGAAGGTGATGCCAGGCATCGCAATCAAAGTGTTAAAGTCTGTGGTATCAAAAGTCTGCGTGCTGGCATCATTTGCCGTGACGGTAGTCGCCAGGCTGGTGAACGCAGTTCCTGCCAGCAGATGAGCAGCTGTATCGCTGATCAACGTGTAAGTCAATGAACCAGCCCCGTTCTGTGTACCGATATAGTTCAATTGCGCAATCGTTGCCGCATCGGTCACGGTTACATTGGGTGCTGCCCCCGAGAGCAACGAAGCCACTCCGGTTGCAGGCGTATTCCCGGCGGCATTGACAAAGCTTGCCGCAGCACCCGAGATGCCTGTCGTAAAGCTGAGCGAACCTGAACCATTCACCGCATCAATCGCCAGCGCTTGAACGATTGTTGCCGAGTCGCTAACAACGATATTGTAATTATTATGGGTTCCCGTCAGGGTATACAAGGTTGCGGCCAGTGTGTCGCTAATCGTTGCCGTAATCGTACCTGAACCATTATCGGCATCAATCAGGTTCGCCTGTGAAACGGTCGCACTGCCAGAATCTACCGTCGCCGCATAATTTACGTTTGTCGTGATGCCGGTTGCAGCGCCCACCGCGACAATGTCAACTGCAGAACCGGTGATCGTCGCAACCGCAGTAGCTCCCACTGCAATCGTGGTTGCCGCATCGATCGTCAGCAGATCTGCTGCAACAGCTGTCGTGTCGGTGATGGTAATAGTGTAGTCATGCGTTCCGGTCAGTGTCTTCAAGGTGGAAACAGTTCCGTCAGAAATCGTCGCCGTTATTGCCCCATTGCCATTATCCGCATCAATCTGGTTTGCCTGAGTGACCGTTGCACTGCCGGAATCTACCGTTGCCGCATAATCGACATTGGTGGTAATGCCGGTTGAGGCTCCTACGGTGACGATGTCTGCCGCAGTACCGGAGATAGACGTAACCGCAGTCGCTCCTACCAGCACCGTGGTAGCTGCATCGATCGTCAGCAAGTCTGCTGCGGCGGCTGTGGTGTCGGTGATGGTAATGGTGTAATCATGCGTACCGGTCAGGGTCTTCAATGAGGTAACAGTTCCGTCGGAAATAGTCGCCACAATCGCACCACTGCCATTATCCGCATCGATCAGATTAGCCTGTGCCACCGTCGCGCTGCCTGAATCTACTGTCGCCGCATAGTTCACGTTGGTGGTGATACCGGACGCAGCACCC
>CAIRBC010000289.1 GCA_903876685.1 uncultured Nitrosomonadales bacterium
AGGCTGCGCTACGCCCCGAATCCTCAAATTATAACAGAGTATTATGATTCATGGCGCTTTATTGACGAGCAAAAGTTTTATCCTTCGCTATTTGGCGGTGATAATACCTCCAGCAAACATACATGAATCAAGTCGCATGCAAAATATGATTTTCCAGCGAGTGCCATGCGAGTTCGGTCATGCCTGCCTGGTTATTATGGAATATCACCACTGGTTCATCCGCTTGTAGCGGTTCCTGGATGGCACTGAGCTTCTGCATCACTGAAATATCCGCTTCTGAGACATCATTGCCAGTCTTGCTGCGCTGTTTCAACCTTTGTTCAAGTATTTCCAACTCTGTCTGTAAGTGAGCAATGACAAACGGCACCCCCAGTTCTCGTGCGAGTGCACGAAAGCTTTCCCGTTCGGCATACAACAGGCAGGCAGCATCGACAATTACCGGAAATCTGGCCTCCAATATCAATTGTGCCAGTTCCAACAGGCGTGCATAGGTGCGATGGGTAGCGTCCTGCTGATAGATTTTTGCGCCGCTATCTGCCAGCGGCGCAAGTCCGTACAGGCGCTTGCGCTCTACATCAGAGCGTATCCTTAGCGCCCCCAGTCGCTCCAGTGCAAGTTGCGCAAAAGTGCTCTTGCCGCTGCCAGGCAATCCATGGGTAATGATCAGCGCGGGTCGGCGGTTGGTCAGAAAATAATGCGCCAGTTCAAGATAACGGTGGCATACGCTGAACTGCCCGGTCGATTGCGCACTTGCGCGAAGGGCTGCAACTTTGGCGCGCACCACGGAGCGGTAAGCCAGGTAGTAGCGCAATACGCTGACTGAAAAATAGTTCCCGCTGTGTTGCAGATATCCATCCAGCAGGTGCCAGGCCAGTTGCGGCTGACTGTGCTGTAACAAATCCATCACCGTAAAAGCAATATCACTGATCACATCTATCCAGCGCAAGGCGGCATTGAACTCGATGCCATCAAAAGGGAGAATTTTGCCCTCTAGCAGCACCAGGTTGCCCAGATGCAGGTCACCATGACACTCACGCACATAACCGGATTCTGCACGTTGCCGGAAAAAATTTTCACCTGCCACAAATTCTTGCAGACATTCCAGCCGCAACGTTTCCAGCAGACGCCGGTCGTCCGGCTCTGAAAGCAGCCTCTCCAAAAGCGCAAAATTCTGCACTGCCGGTTCTACAACCGCAGTCAGTTGGCAAAACGGCGATGCCAGTGGTGCTGGCACCAATGTTCTATGGAATTCCGCAATATTGCTGGCGAATTGATCAATCTGTAGCGGCGTGAGGCAGCCGTTTTCCAACTGGGAATCCAGCATGCAACCGCTGTCGAAGCGGCGCATATGTACTGCATACTCGATGGCAGGGGTTCCACCCAGTACAGGCAACAGCGGGCTGCCGCCAATGGCGATGATGTCCAGATACAAGTCGGGGGCAAGCCGGTGATTTAACGTGCAACTCGCGCAGCGATCGTCTTCTCCCTCGCCCGCTTGCGGGAGAGGGATGGGGAGAGGGAAACGGGCATGATGGGTTTCATCATCAGGG
>CAIRBC010000290.1 GCA_903876685.1 uncultured Nitrosomonadales bacterium
CGTAGGGTGCGCTTGCGCACCAATTTCATCGACCCTAGCCATTAACCTTCGCCCTCTCCCCAGCCCCCCCCTTCGGGGGAGGGAGCGGTTTGGCTTGGTGCGCTTACTCCAAAATGGTGCGCAAGCGCACCCTACGGTATGGTTCATAGGGCACAATTCGGTCGAAGAATTTGCGACAGGGGTCTCTCCCGCAAGCGGGCGATGGAGAGTACGATCGCTGCGCGAGTTTCACATTAAACCTTCAAGTTAATTCTCTCATGCACCAACTCTCCATTGGCCAGTGAGAAGCTATACCCCAGCTCCCTTGTCTCCCCTTCAACGATAAACTTTTTTACCGGGCCGAACATTTCTTTTAGCTGACTGCGATTGCAGGTAGGCAGCATGATCCGTAACACGCGTGGATCATAATAGCGAAAAAGCAAAGGCTTCGCATCAGGGCCATAGACCATATTGAGTTTGCGAAAATGTCGGCGTATTTCGGGCAGCTCCAGTTCTGATGAGACGACTGCATAAATGCCACGATTTTCTCCCCAACCGGAAAGCACCCATTTGCTGAACGCATTTTCAGGTTCCAGCCTGGCTATATAAGGCGCAACTTCTGCGATATCCGGTTCCAGATCACCGGCGTAGAGGCACTCAAATTGTGGCCCGGCTTCATCGTATAATTTGTCGAGCAAATCAGGCGTGTTTGCGCCATCCAATATCACAAACGCGCTGGATTCTTCGTCTGGCCAAATTAGGTCTGCTATGTTTGCCATGATGAATTAGCCCTTTAACCCTGATTAGCGCGTGCAAGTTTTGCCGCTTCACATTTAGCACAAAATGGCGTTCCTGAACGTGCTGCCAGTTTCAAGGCCATCGCCTGTGGAGAGTATTTCTCGGGTTTCTTGGGTTTTTCAGGCTTGGTTGCGTCGCCACCTTTGGAATCCAGTGGTTCTCTGGGCGGCTTCGGCTTCTGTGGCGAGGCTCCGGTACCCATCACTGGAGAGCCTGCTGAACCAGGAGAGCCTCCCGAGTTGATATTGACCATCGTGCCCTTGATGGAAACGCCAGAGGCATCAATCACCACAAAATTTCCGCCCACTTTCAGCGTAAGTGTGCTACCCGCTTCGATGACCACATTCGAGCCGCCCTTGAGCGTGATGTCGCTGCCCGCCTTGGTCACTACATTCGCTCCGCCACTGATGGCCACATCGCTACCCGCCTCGAGAATGGCGTTCATTCCTGCCTTCAGGTGTATTTCACTACCCGCATCGACAGCATACTTGTTTCCGATCTTGCCCAGCCAGTCCTGACCGATTTTTAGCGATACCGTTCCGCCTATCTCCGCATTGTCATCACCCTTGAGGTCGAAATGATGATCGGACTCCATTTTTTCCAGACAGTCCTTCTTTACGATCAGATGGCTTTCATTGCCTATCCATTCCACACGATCATGTTTGGTACGCAGTTCCTGGTTTTTCTCGGCGTGCATGAAAATATGCTCGTCGCCCTTCTTGTCCTCAAAACGGAATTCATTGAAGTTGGCGTTGCCACCCTTATATGTGCGCGATTTGATCCCGGACTGGGTTTTGTTGGCCGGCAGTTCATAAGGTGGCTTGGTGTCAGCGTTATACACGCTGCCTGTGATCAGTGGCCAATCGGGATCACCTTCGAGGAAGGATACCACCACCTCATGTCCCACGCGGGGAATGGTGACCATGCCCCATTCCTTGCCAGCCCAGGGATGTGAGACGCGCATCCAGCAGGAGCTTTTGTCATCCCCCTGATTATAGCGATCCCAGTGAAACTGGACTTTTACGCGACCATGCTCGTCAGTGTGTATCTCTTCTCCGGAAGGGCCGACCACCAGAGCAGTCTGCGGCCCCTGAACGATGGGTTTGGGCGTGTTGCGCTGCGGACGAAACTGCGTCTTGGATGAAATAGCTTGAAAGCTGCAATGAAAATCTGCCTCTCCACCACCGGCCCCCATGCCGTTATTGGTGATGCTGTAATTGGCGCCGATGATCAGATATTCCCGGTTCATCGCATCGCGGGGATGATCCGTCAGGCTGAATGTATAACCGGGTTCGATTCCTCTGACAGAACCTCCAGCAGAGATGACCTCATACTGGCTGTGCAATTCTTCCAGGCGGACATTGACATAATGCTTGCCATCGCCAGGGTCTTCATATTCGCCAGGATAGTCAAAATATTCGAAATTGTTAAGGTCGTGACTTTCCTTTTTGGCGGCCTGCACGCCCAGATCCA
Source organism: uncultured Nitrosomonadales bacterium (assembly GCA_903876685.1). Lineage (GTDB taxonomy): Bacteria > Pseudomonadota > Gammaproteobacteria > Burkholderiales > Gallionellaceae > Gallionella. The sequence goes on from CAIRBC010000290.1 coordinate 2,251, forward strand.
CCTTGGGTTTGGTGAAATTGAAATCGTTCAAAGCATAACGCCCGGGCTGAATTTGATGCGTAATATGCCAGTCGCTGATATGCTCGCTATCCGATTTTGTGGTATCACCTCCCTCGGAAAAGGGGATGTCTTCATACTTATCCTGCGATCCATGGGCGCTAGGCGCATCGCACAAGATTAGCGTATGCTTGCCATTTTCATGCTCGAAGTAATAGTAAATACCTTCCTGTTCCATCAGGCGACTAATAAAATTGAAGTCAGTTTCGCGGTATTGACAGCAATATTCCCATTTGGGATAAGTTGCCAGCAGCTTGCCCTTGTCAAAATGGGCGAAAGGGTAGGCGCTCAGCACCTCCTCGATAATCTCCGGCACGGTCTGATCCTGGAACATGCGGCAGTTGGCGCTACGGGTCAGAAACCATAATGAGGTCTGCAATGTGGCTTCGTATAGATAAGCCTTGCCTTTTCCTGCTTCCTGAAAAAAACTTTCTGTCGTGTGCCCGGCATCGGCAAATTGCGTGATATAGCCATTTAGGTAGCGCAACTCATTGCCGCCAGGCAGCTCAATCCCTATGGTGATGTTCTTGCCCAGCAAATGCGAGGCTTTGACATCGCCGCGCTTCGCTACCAGCGAGAGGTGATACTCCGATAAACGCCCGAGCTCCTCATGTCCAGTCATATGCCGCAACAGTACATTTCCATCGCCGAGCGGGGTATTGATTTCAAGCAACCTGGACATGCAGTGGTCTCCGTAAGACTAAAATTTATTGCGACCCGAATACTGAAATATTTCCGAGGAAACTAAGTCACTTCTTTGCGTGAGTGACTTTGTGCTAGCTTATAAGGATTCATTCATGGAAGCAAGGACTTCTATGACTCGCTCTAATATTAACCGATCTGTAGCATCTTTTTCTCGTAAAGTTTGCTTGGTAAGGAGTCACCCCGCAAAGTCTACAATTTTGACAGGGATGTCTTCAATATATACTGTGATTGCGTGCAGCTTGAGCGACTCATAGGTTTGCCCGCATGCGGTAAACATGATGTCTAAAACAAAATCATCGGCTATTCTTATGGCTCCGTTATCAACTGCCTCTGAAGCAGCGTCCTCAAACCAGGCTATATCAATGTCCTCTACAGATTTTCCAGGCAAGACAAGCAGTGCCTCTTTGATATTCTAACCAGAAACACTGGTTGTAGGAACAACAAAATCGATAACCGTCGCTACACGATGCCATGCGCAAACAAGGCGTAGCCACCGATAAGGAAATATTCAGTGACATGTTCATTAAGCGAACGGATCAATATTTTCAGGTCATCAACGGACGCTGGTCGAGTACATTCAACCATGTTGTACTCTTTCTCTGGCTATGCTTACCATCATCTCTGCCAGAGCCACATCCTGATGCCGGTTTGCTTCCTGATGGTTGCGAAAACGATAAACTCCTTTTGTAATAAACCCCATGTTTCCTGTTGGTAACCGTTTCATTTCTTCATTGAACCTGATTCCTTCGGCAAACGACTCATCGCTTGCACAAAAGGGTGACAAGACGCTACTTTTTATTTATGATAACTCTCATAATGTGTCAGATTTAATCTTGATTTGCAAAGAGATTGTCGGTTGAATGTTGGGCAACGAAAAAATCTTGCCCAACCTACACTGTTTCTCCTGCCGAATCGCCTCCAACGCTACCTTTTTCTTAAAGTCAGAATTGTGAGTTTTACGTACTGCTGTCATGATTTTTTACCCTTCCATTTTGATAAAATTCTATCTTAATGTGTGGTCTGAAATATGGGGAGTATCATACCTTTGAAAGTGATTGATCTGCTTGAATGTTAGCTTTAATTTTTAGATATGAAAATTTTAATGGTTAAATTTAAAATTTGGGAACCATAAAAGGCAATGGAGATAAACCCGACTGGTCTGCTAAAACCCGATAGCCCAAATTTTTTGCATATCAAGTCTAAACCCTGCCAGCAAATCTTCCCCTGACAAAATTTCTGGTTTATTCAGGGTGACTATTGCATGGTCGGCTTGAAAAACTAAAGCCTGTTGATTTTCTGGGTCTATTAACCATCCCAGACTTGCACCATTCTCAATATATTCATGCATTTTGTACTGCAAGGTTTGCATAAGATCACTGGGCGAACGAAGTTCAATAACGAAATCCGGACATAAAGGTAAAAAACGTTGTTTCTGTTCGGGTGTTAACGCTGCCAGTCGTGTTCTTTTAACCCAGGATACATCGGGTGAGCGAATTGCCCCATTGGGAAGCGTAAATCCCGTCGATGAATCAAACGTTACGCCGCTGCCATCGCATTCAGCCCAATTATATAATTGAGCCGCCAGACTCAAATTTCGTCGACCTGTTGCTCCTCCTGTAGGCGCCATAATTTCACAATCCCCAGAAACGCTACGCTCAATGCGCAATTCTTTGTTTGCCTGACAAAACTCAAAAAAATGCTCATTCACAATTTTTAATGTAGGCGGCCAGTGAAGCACTACAGCAGGCACTGACGCATTTTCATTAGCTGCAACACTATTCAAATTCATTTTTCCCTCGTTAGTTAGGGTAGGTTGGGCAACATTTTTTTCGTTGCCCAACATTCAAAGGTTAATATTCCGATGGATTACCGCAAAAAAATTCAAATATTTCATCGAGGAAATGTCTGGTATGAAAAGATGTGCCCGACCTACCATTCATTTACTTGTATAAAATCAATAGGAAAATTTCGCTTATAATGGGTAGACATTGCGTATCCTTTTTTGAAGCTGCTATAAGGTTCAAAATAAGACTGCCACATGATATTTTTTGAGAAAAATGCCTCAATATCGCCACCGTAAATGTATCCCCTTGCAATATAGACAGAAATGCCATTATTGTCGATCCATGTAACATAGGCCTTTGCGTAAGGATTTCCATTTTCTTTTGAAGTTAATCTGAGCTTCCTCAAATTATCGAATACATATCCGGAAGCATCGCGCCATCTGACTCCAAGCTCCTGACCTGGAGCCAATTGATGAAGCAATTTTTTATCTTTCATTTTTAACCTCAGCTATGTTATTGAATCAAAATTATTTAAGCCAAACACCTAAATAAAATTTAATAGTTAATTATAATCCCTAATAGCTTGTAGCAACAAACTGGAATTACGGTGACAGTTTACTGAATACACTTAATTTCCACCCTTTACTTTTCATTTGTGCCCCCGTTTCTTTGCCTTAAGTTCCCGACAGTTAATCGCTTTTACTTATCGATCAAATTCTCAGATCCCAAAGTCCTTATCGTTGTTTTCGACTGACGAAGCCTTTGGAATACATCTGAAGTAGCGTCCTCCGATACAAGGTAGCAAAGTCGCTATAACGATCAAGGCCTATATCCGGTATAACGCCGAAGTGCCTCAGCGGCACATTCATCATCCGAAGGAACGATAATCATATGCACACTGTAGTGCATCAGGCAGTAACACCAAATCTCAACCTCGCCAACAATATGGGATAATCAGCGGATTTAGTAAACTGTCACCGTAATTGCTAATTTCGAAGGCAGGCTTCTTCAGCACATCGATCCTTTTGTATTGATAGTTGACTATAATTTGACGGTGGCAAATAAGCGTATAATTCACGATTGATGGCATCAAGTCTATCTATCAACTTATAGTATTCAAATGCTATATCGGCATGATCATCAATATAGGCTTCTCTCTCGTTCATAGAATGAGCTGGGACTAATAAACCAATTACAATTCCAGGGCCCTTACTTGCTGCGAACTCTGCTATAGCTCCACTAGCTCGCGTTAGCGTAAGAATACCTTTAATAATTGGCTCAAGTGATTTTTCACCTGCTTTATCGCCAATCTTTCCGGCCAGGAACTGAGCTACCCCATTATTTTCGTACCATTTGACCAACGCACTCTTATGAGAATTGAGATCAAATTCAATTTTTTTGTTGATCTTGGACAGTTTATCGGTCAGTAAGATCGACTCCCTAATTAATCCAGAAATATAGATAGTTTCTTTTGATTCAGGTTGTGTACTCATATTTAGTTATCCTCACAAATTCGTACAATAATTAAGGCAAGCATATTTTATATCAAGATGATACATCGTCCTACTTAAACCCATAGCAGAACTCCCCATCCTGCACGCTCACATGCATGCGCTCGATCGGTTTGCAAGGATAGTTATAAGGATAGTTATTTTAAGTGCGACACGAGGTCGCTTGCATTAGTTGTGTTCACTAGTCTACAGGAGATCACCGCCCGTGTCACCGGGTGAATCTAGGAGTCTGAATAAGGAGCGACTCTGACAATGTAACGAGTCACCGCAAGGGTGGGGTATAAATCGTGAGAGGCGTACCCTTCTGGCAGCCATAAGCCGGATCAGTGCTAGATAGTCGGTATCGGTGAACATATGTGAATCTGCGATAAAGATCGTCACCTATAACAAGCGGAAGTGGCTTTTACGCTTGAACCAAAATGGTAACCCCCCTGTGTCAGACTAGTTGTCGCCTCAAAAAATTTAATTTTGAGGTGAGGAGTAAGCAATGGCGAATCAATTTACAGAAGCATTTATCGAGCAAGCCTTGGTCAAGGTATATTCTCGTGGTAAACGGTCGGCGAGGTCAGTCGCC
>CAIRBC010000291.1 GCA_903876685.1 uncultured Nitrosomonadales bacterium
ACTAGTACGCTGCAATATTATGATTATATTGATTAAAATTTGGTACTTGTTAAACTCCGGTTAGCACGGCAGGGGTGCGGCTCTCCTGGCCGCAGGCGGGCTGGAAGCCCGCCCTCCAAGGATAACCTATCCTTTTTTCAGTACGGCAGGGGGGCGGCCATCCTGGCCGCAGGCGGGCTGGAAGCCCGCCCTCCAAGTATCAACCTATTTTTTTTATCACGACAGGGGGGGCGGCCATCTTGGCCGCAGTCGGGCTAAAAGCCCGCGATTTCAGAATAGTTACTTGATCCGCATCCCCGGTTGAGCGCCGTCATCCGGGCTGAGTATATATAGACCGGGCGTATCGCCTGAAGCCGCCAGCACCATCCCTTCAGACAGGCCAAATTTCATCTTGCGCGGCGCCAGATTGGCAACCATTACCGTCAGGCGACCCCTGAGTTTTTCCGGGTCGTAGGCGGACTTGATCCCGGCAAACACCGTGCGGGGTTGTGCTTCACCGATGTCCAGTGTCAGTTTCAACAGCTTTTGCGCGCCTTCGACGGCTTCTGCATTAACGATTCTGGCTACGCGAAGGTCAACCTTGCTGAAGTCTTCGAGGCTGATGGTTTCACTGAGCGGCGCGATTACCGCTTGCGGCACCGGTGTCGTTTGAGCGGGTGCAGGCGTTTCAGGAGTCAGGCTTTCCTGGTTGTCAGCAACCATCTGGGCGATTAGTTTGGGATCGAGGCGGGTCATCAGGTGCTGGTATGCATTGATGCTGTGCCCAGCGGGCAGCGCTTGCCATTCAGAATGCCAGGCTAAAGGGGCTATGTTGAGAAATGCTTCGACGCGACTGGCCAGTTCAGGCAACACCGGTTTCAGGTACAGCGTCAGATCGCGGAACAGGGTCAAGGCGGTCGAGCATATCACCTGTAGTTCGTCATCGCGACCGCCGGTTTTTGCCAGTTCCCAGGGTTTTCTTTCGGCAATATACTGGTTCGCCACATCGGCCAGGCGCATGATTTCCCGCAAGGCGCGACTGTATTCGCGTGCTTCGTAGCAGCGGGCGATTTCCCCGTCGCTATACGCGTTCTGGAATTCCAGCGTATTGGCCAGATCGGTCTGTCCCAGTTTGCCATTGAAGTTTTTGCTGAGGAAACCGGCGCAGCGACTGGCGATGTTGATGTATTTGCCGATCAGATCGCTATTCACCTTGGCGACAAAGTCATCCAGACTCAGATCCAGATCTTCCATCGAGGCATTCAGCTTGGCTGCGTAATAATAACGCAGGTATTCGGTATTGGGGATATGGTCGGTATAGCTTTTTGCGGTGATGAAGGTGCCGCGTGACTTGCTCATTTTTTCGCCGTTTACCGTCAAAAAACCGTGTGCGTAAACGCTGGTAGGGGTGCGATAGCCCGCATGCTGTAATTCTGCCGGCCAGAACAGGGCATGAAAATACAGTATATCCTTGCCGATAAAATGGTATAGCTCGGTGGTGGAATCGGGCTTCCAGTATTCGTTGAAATCCAGACCCCGGTCATCACATAGTTTCTTGAAGCTGCCCATGTAGCCGATGGGGGCATCCAGCCAGACATAATAGAATTTGCCGGGTGCATTGGGAATCTCGAAGCCAAAATACGGGGCATCGCGCGAGATGTCCCAGTCAGACAAGCCAGACTCCAGCCATTCGTTCAGTTTGTTGGCCGCCTCGTTCTGCACATGCGGAGGAGTGATCCAGGATTTCAGGAAATCCAGACAGCGCGCATCGGACAGGCTGAAAAAATAGTGGTCAGACGATTTACGCACCGGCTCTGCGCCAGAGACGGCAGAATAGGGGTTGATCAGCTCGACAGGCGCATAGGTTGCGCCGCACACCTCGCAATTATCACCATATTGATCCTTGGCATGGCATTTCGGGCATTCACCCTTGATAAATCGATCCGGCAGGAACATTTCTTTGACGGGATCGTAAAACTGTTCCACCGGGCGCACCGAGATTAGACCCTGTTGTTGCAGTTTAAGGTAAATGTCGTCTGCAAAATAGCGCGTTTCCGGGGTGTTAGTCGAATAATAGTTGTCGAACGCGACATGAAAAGCATCAAAATCCGCCTTATGTTCATGCCAGACGCGATCGACCAATTGTTCCGGCGTAATCCCTTCCTTTTGCGCGCGCAGCATGATCGGCGTGCCATGAGTGTCGTCGGCGCAGACATAGTGGCATTGGTTGCCCTGCATTTTCTGGAAGCGTACCCAGATGTCGGTCTGGATGTATTCGACCAGATGACCCAGATGGATACTACCGTTGGCATAAGGCAGTGCAGAGGTGACAAGAATTTTTCGATTGGACATTTTAGGCCGGTCAGAATGCTGTAAAGGGGTTGATTCTAGCAAATCATACGCAACAGCGGAGAATTGGTTAAAATCGCGCCCGTCAAATCAATCATGAGGAGCAGCGGGAACGGGCACAGAGCGGGTTAGCCATGCAGGTATAACCGGGTTCATGCCAGATTTCCCCATATTTCAATGAGCATTAAATCAGATAAATGGATCCGCCGCATGGCGGCACAACACGGCATGATCGAGCCTTTTGAACCGGGTCAAGTCAAGGAGCAAGACGGTAAGCGTATCGTTTCCTATGGCACTTCCAGCTATGGTTACGATATCCGTTGTTCCAATGAATTCAAGCTGTTCACCAATATCAACAGCACCATTGTCGATCCGAAAAACTTTGATCCAAATTCCTTCGTCGAGGTAACCGGTGAATATTGCATCATTCCGCCCAACTCATTTGCCCTGGCGCGCACCGTCGAGTATTTCCGCATTCCGCGCAGCGTGCTGACTATTTGTTTGGGAAAATCCACTTATGCGCGCTGTGGCATCATCGTTAATGTAACGCCCTTCGAGCCCGAATGGGAAGGGTATGTCACACTGGAATTTTCCAACACCACCCCGTTGCCTGCCAAAATTTATGCCAACGAAGGGGTGGCACAGGTGTTATTCTTCGAAGCAGACGAAATTTGTGAGACTTCCTACAAGGATCGTGGTGGCAAGTATCAAGGGCAGGTAGGTGTGACGCTGCCCAAGATGTAAGCTGAGTCGAAAGCTGTGTTGAATTTTTTATAAGTGAAAAAATCATGAAATTTCGTTTCCCCATCGTCATCATCGACGAAGATTTTCGTTCCGAAAATGCTAGTGGCCTTGGCATACGCGCGTTGGCCTCTGCCATCGAAAGAGAGGGCATGGAAGTGCTGGGCGTCACCAGTTATGGGGATCTGACCTCTTTTGCGCAGCAGCAAAGTCGTGCCTCGGCCTTTCTGCTCTCGATAGACGATGAGGAATTCGGTTCGGGCAGCGCTGAAGAAACCGTGGTCGCGCTCAAGAGTCTGCGCGCCTTTGTAGAAGAAATCCGCTTCAAGAATGCCGATATTCCGATTTATTTGTATGGCGAGACACGTACCTCGCGGCATATCCCGAATGATGTGCTGCGCGAGTTGCACGGCTTCATTCATATGTATGAAGATACGCCGGAATTTGTCGCGCGCCATATTATCCGCGAAGCCAAGTCTTATCTGGATTCCTTGGCTCCGCCATTTTTCAGGGCGTTATTGCACTATGCACAGGATGGTTCTTACTCCTGGCACTGTCCGGGACATTCGGGCGGGGTGGCTTTTCTGAAGTCACCGGTAGGTCAGATGTTCCATCAGTTTTTCGGCGAGAATATGCTGCGTGCCGACGTGTGCAATGCGGTGGACGAACTGGGACAACTGCTCGACCACACCGGACCGGTTGCGGCTTCCGAACGAAATGCGGCGCGTATCTTCAATGCAGACCATTTATTTTTTGTGACCAACGGCACTTCCACTTCCAACAAGATTGTCTGGCATTCCACGGTGGCACCGGATGATATTGTGGTGGTGGATCGCAATTGTCATAAATCCATCCTGCACGCGATTATCATGACGGGTGCAGTGCCGGTGTTTTTGACCCCGACGCGCAATAACTTCGGCATCATCGGGCCAATCCCCAAATCCGAATTTGAACCGGAAAGCATCCAGCGCAAGATCAATGCCAATCCGTTCATTATCGACAAGAAACGCAAACCGCGCATCCTGACCATCACCCAGAGCACCTATGACGGCATCGTGTATAACGTCGAGATGTTGAAGGAAATGCTGGATGGCCGGATTGACACCCTGCATTTTGATGAGGCTTGGCTACCGCATGCGGCTTTTCATGATTTTTACAAGGATATGCATGCGATTGGCAAAGATCGCAAGCAAGCGCGGGATTCGATGATTTTTGCCACACAATCCACGCACAAGCTGCTGGCGGGGCTGTCACAGGCATCGCAAATTCTGGTGCGGGAACCGGCAAGTCACAAGCTCAACAGCCATACCTTCAACGAAGCCTA
>CAIRBC010000292.1 GCA_903876685.1 uncultured Nitrosomonadales bacterium
ACGGGTCTGCCAGCTAGAGCTTTGTTTCTTGAGCTTGTCGAAGGGATGAGGAAAACGGTTAACACACATCGTGGAAATATTCTGGCAATTCTATTTATAGATTTAGATGGCTTCAAAAATATTAATGACACATTCGGTCCTGACCAAGGGGACAAAATATTAGTACAGGTAGGTGAAATCTTGCGCAATTCAACTCGTATCTCTGACGTAATAGCAAGACTGGGGGGGGATGAATTTGTTGTATGTCTTACAGCGTCAATGGGGGAGATAGAAGAAATTGCACGGGAAGTTGCAAGTCGAATTGTTACACAGGTATCTGAAATAGGCTTAGGCATAAGCTGTAGCATCGGAATTTCATTATGGTCAGATTCATGTCCCGATTTGTCATGTGCTCTGAAAAGTGCCGATGATGCAATGTACGAAGCCAAAAGGAATGGGAAAAATCGTTATGTAATATTTGGAGTAGGCAAAAAAAATGATGGTTCTAGCTGGACAAATCATTCGACAGAATGTCAAGAAGATTGTGCACTAGTAAAATAGCGATTTTAATATAGCTGGTCGCAATTCCGTTAGCTACGACTACTTAAGGAATTGTTTGCCTAATAGCGAAAATATAGTAATACCTCGGAATCCAGATTCGACTGCATCACCGTATAAACAAAAAAATCGGTAACTACTTGCCCACTTATAAAAAGATTTAAAATAGTTCGTTTTCGCCCAGATAACGCCATTGTCCCACCGGCAGATTGCCGAGCTTTACCCGGCCAATGCGGATGCGTTTCAAGCCAGTCACCTTTAGTCCGGCCAGTTCGCACATACGGCGAATCTGGCGCTTCTTGCCTTCGCGTAGCACGAAACGCAACTGGTCTTCGTTTTGCCAGGTTACCTTGGCGGGCTTGAGATACTCCCCGTCCAGCTTCATGCCCTGATTGAGTAGCGCCAGCCCGCTGTCTTCCAGTTTTCCCTGCACCCGCACCAGATATTCCTTGTCCACCTGTGAGTCTTCGCCAATCAATTGTTTGGCGATGCGCCCATCCTGAGTCAGTACCAGTAAACCTTGCGAGTCTATGTCCAGGCGGCCGGCTGGTGCCAGACCGAGCATCTGACTGCGGTGAAAGCGCAACGGCGACGGGTCTTCGACCCAGTGTGTGGCATTATCCAGCAGCGTGATCGCAGGTTTGTAATTATGCTCAGCCTGCCCGGAAACATAGCCTACTGGTTTATTCAACAGGATGGTCACACGCTGTTGCTGAGTGTTTTGTGCGGCAGTGCGCAAGGTTATTTTTTGCGAGGCGTAAACCTTGCTACCCAATTCGCTGACGGTTTCTCCATCGACATCCACCCAGCCTTTTTCGATATATACATCTGCTTCGCGACGCGAGCACAGACCGAGTTCTGACATGCGTTTAGATAGGCGTATTTTTTCCATGCTGCTTCCTTAATTAACAAGTGGCGATTTAATCACAAATGCTGTCGCTATCGGTTATTCTTAACAAGTTTTTATTTTCGGCCTATACGATGTTAGCCACTCAAAAATCCCTGATCACTGCCTTTGTCACCGGTTTGCTGTGTGTCTTCGGCTTCGCGCCCTTTGGCCTGTTTCTCCTTCCCGTGCTTGCCCTCGCTGTACTATTTGGTTTGTGGCAAGGGGCTAATAGCCCGGTTGCTGCGGGTTGGCTGGGTTTTGTTTTCGGCCTGGGATATTTTATTGCCGGCATTGGTTGGTTGTATGTCTCCTTGCATGATTTTGGTGGGATGCCGGTGCTCCTGGCATTGCCTGTCACGCTATTATTTGCCGCATTCTTTGCGTTGTTCCCGGCGCTGGCCGGCTATTTGCAGGCGCGCACCGGCATCAACTTAAGGGTTGGGTATCGACAACTGCTGATTATGCCGGCTCTTTGGGTGTTGATCGAATGGCTGCGAGGCACGATTTTCAGCGGATTTCCCTGGCTTGTCACCGGTTATGCTCAAAGCGATAGCTGGCTTTGTGGCTACGCACCTTTGTTCGGCGTGTATGGTGTATCGCTGGCCGCAGCGATCTGTGCCGGATTGTTTGCCTTGTATGTTCAGGCAGGTTCGCGAAAATTTTATCTGCTTGCTGCGTTCGCATTGCTCTGGGTGGGCGGCTGGGAACTTTCCACGATAGCCTGGACCAGTCCTTATGGGGAACCATTTAGCGTAGCGCTGGTGCAGGGTAATATCGCGCAGGAGCGAAAATTCAATGAGGATGCGCTGGATGATACGTTGCAGACTTATTTGAACCTCACTTTACAAAATCCGGCTCGTTTGACATTGTTGTCGGAAACCGCTGTGCCACTGTTTCGCGACGAAATATCCCCTGAATTTTTAAAGCAATTACGTGTGCAGGCTCAAAAAATGGGTGGCGACATATTAATTGGCGCCTTTGAGCGTCAACAGGGTTTATATTACAACCAGATATTTACGCAGGGACTGGCACCGGAACAGCAATATCGTAAACAGCATCTGGTGCCTTTTGGTGAATTCATCCCAATGCGATCATTATTTGCCTGGATCATCAACGGTGTGCTGAATATTCCGATGAGTGATCTGGCACACGGCGATGCTCTACAAAAGCCATTAGCGGTCGCAGGACAGTACATTGCAGCAAACATCTGCTATGAGGACGTGTTCGGTGAAGAAATCATCCGTGCACTACCGCAGGCGACGCTGTTGGTCAATATCACCAATGATGCCTGGTTCGGCCGCTCTCATGCAGCGGCACAACATAACCAGATCGCTCAGTTTCGTGCGCTGGAAAGCGGTCGGATGATGCTTCGAGCTACCAATACCGGTGTCACTTCGATCATTGACGTGAACGGCAGGGTGTTACAACAACTGCCTCAGCATAAACAGGCCGTACTCAATGGCTACGCACGGGGTTATCAAGGCAGTACACCCTATGTGCGCTACGGCAATGCGGCATTGTTGTTGTTGATTGCCTTGTTGCTGGCGGTAGGCAAGCAGGGGTGGATGGCTTGAACTGGGTTTGTTATCTGCTGTGTTGTGCTGATGACACCCTTTATTGCGGCATCACCAACAACCTGGCTAAACGTCTCGCTGCACACAATGCGGGTACTGCCGCCAAATATACCCGGGCGCGAGGCCCGGTAACGCTGGTGTATCAGGAGTTTTGTGCAAACAGGTCTGCCGCATCAAAACGTGAGCATGAAATCAAATCAATGGCGCGGGCGGAAAAGCTGGCCTTAGTGATTAAAATTGGCTCAGGCTCGATATAAACTGACACGCCAGTTTCACCGCCTTTGCAAGGAGTTTCAATGAAGGCATGCTTTCCCCGCATCAAGCTACCTGGTCAACCTTTCACATTATTCTGTGTGGCAATAACTACCCTCTAATTCTTGCTGCTGACAGTATCCTATGCTCAGCTTGTAAATTTATCCGGAGCTAAGCATTCCAGTGCAAATCTTGTTTTCCAGATCCATGGATAAAAAACTTCAAGTAGAATTTACACTTTCAACCAATCCCACAGCCTGTTTATATCACCGCTATGATAACGGTAGCAACCGTTGCAACTGCACTATTAAGAGGGGCGGGGGAGAGGGAGCGAACTTTAACTTCTAGTTTTTTGGCATCCTTCATTTCAGTCCCAAAGTAGTTGACACTTTCGATGACAAAAAATGGGTGACTAGATGACTCGACGCTCTTCGGAGCTAAAGACTACCAATGCCCCCCTTTGAAAAATGGGTTTTGTAGGGTGCGCTTGCGCACCAGATTTAACCTGGAATACTCAGTTAAACTTGTCGTAGGTGCGAATAT
>CAIRBC010000293.1 GCA_903876685.1 uncultured Nitrosomonadales bacterium
ACTTGGCTTTTATTCAGCGAAGCAATAAAGTCCTCTATGTCAGCATCGAGTTCATCTCTGGTTTTCGCACTGCCATCGTTTCCGGGACTTTTTCTTTCAAGCGCGCGTAGAATCTTCTCCATTTCTTCATAGGATGGTTTGAAGGCAGCTGGAATTGCATGGCGGCCAATATGGCAGGACTGTAATGGCCCAAAGCCTCTTACCGTACCCCACATTGGCAACCAAATTGTCAGCAATAGACTCTCACAGGAATTTCCTTGATCGGCAGCGCAGTATCCTTTGATAGCAGTTTCAGCGGCAAACTGAAATATATCGGGGTGAACATGGCCGACGCAATCTACCATCATTCGCAGTATATCCGTGGCAAAGCTTAAACCTGGCTCGGTCATCACCGCTGGAAAACGTCTAAAAGCCGAGATTGGGTTCCAAGGATCGAGCAAATCCTCCTCTATTGAAAAAATCCCTTCGCGACGTATACGCATATTCAACAGGTAAAGACAGCAAAGCCATTCGATGTAAGGATTTGAATCCGAATTATGCGATTTCATCAAAGCTCCTGACATAGTGATCGACTGAACGGTTGTGAATATTCCGCCCTGCTTGACCTGGAGTCAGCAGGCTTGCCAAACCAATTCCATGATCTATTCATTGGTCACCCCAAGAACATCAGGCACGTCCCCTTGAGCTATCAGCTTTCGCAAAGCTTTGAGGACAGTCACCACTGCGTTGTGCCCACAGGCAACATCAGAAGATGAAACAATATCAGGATTTTGGCCACGCCAGCGTTGGTCCAGATCATGCATCAACTGGTTGGCAGCACTACAGGACATGTTTTTGAACATAAGGCGGATCAACTTGGCATCCTTCATGTACCACAGAAAATTAATCAGGGTGCCGGCATCACATTCCCTTAGTAGAAACTGTATGGATCGGTCGTCGAGATCAGCAATAACGCGCGCCGGCTTTCTGCACTCATTCTCGAATCCTGCAGGCTTTGGATCTGGCACAAGCTCTGGTAGACGTTCGAGACATTCCATCGCGATTGCGTGAATTGCGATAGAATCAAGTACGATGATCACCTCTCCCCTTGGTGTCGCCAGTTTTAATTGAAACTGACCCTTATTTTCTTCTCGTTCAAGTGATGGCGTGACGTCATTGATCGTGATATGCAGTGCCCTGAAATTATCGAGTGATATTTTTTCTAACGATTCAACCATGATAAGCATTCTCCGCCGGCAAATTATCAATAATCAAATTGTAAAGGGCAGATACGTCATTTCATGTCGCATACCCTGCATTGGTTCGGAAGATGGCTATGATTCCTGCTTAATTAATATTCGGCTTTTATGTCAACATGGATAGCAATATCAAACGGGCAGCAGAACTTATCAGCGATGCAGGCGCACTTGTGATTACTGCCGGTGCTGGCATGGGAGTTGATTCCGGACTTCCTGATTTTCGGGGTACAGAGGGTTTCTGGAAAGCTTATCCTGCACTTGCCAAGGCGAAAATGCGGTTTGAGCAGGCTGCCTGTCCTGATACTTTTCAGAGCAACCCGAAACTTGCCTGGGGATTCTATGGGCATCGCCTTGATCTGTACCGCAATACCCAACCTCATCTGGGGTTTCAATACCTCCAGGACATGGCACGGCACATTGAAGGCGGCATATTCGTATTTACCAGTAACGTGGACGGACACTTTCAAAAGTCTGGCTTCGCGCCGAACAACATTGTTGAATGCCACGGCTCGATTCACCATATGCAATGCCAGCAAGCCTGCAATTTGCAAATCTGGGAAGCCACGGAATTCATACCTGAAATCGATAATGAAAACTGTTTGTTGACCTCTGCATTCCCAACCTGCCTGAGCTGTGGCGGGATGGCACGCCCGAACATACTCATGTTTGGAGATTGGAACTGGTTGGACTGGCGCACAGAACAGCAAATGGCGCGATTTAACGAATGGCTCGACTCAGTTCATAACCCGGTTGTCATTGAAATCGGAGCTGGCACAGCCATTCCATCGGTTCGGCGATTTGGACAATCCTTGAAAGTCCCGCTGATTCGGATTAATCCAACGGAGGCCTGTGTAAGTCGGAGCTGTGATATTTCACTGAATACTGGGGCGCTGGAAGGTATCAAGGCTATTGCTGAACAACTTATCTGAGGGTGCAAAACCTCGTCAACAGTTTATTTCAGGGTTATCCAAAGTTTTAATCATTTTCAACCAGGACGCTGCTTTATTTAAAATGCTGGCCAGCATGTTTGTCGTAGCCGCAATTTCAAAACCGGTTGGAAGGTAATCATCTTCCTCCTGCATCTCAAATGAACCCGCATAGGCTATGGATGCATATATTTCAATTTGCTGAGCCTCTTCATTCAGGAAGCTGGAGCATGAACCAGATGATTGGTTCATGCGGTTAAGCAGCCCAGTTACAAAAAACCTCCACTCACATTATCAGGAGATGTCACGCCACGCATGAAATAGAAAGCCCTTTAAAGGCCTTTTGCAAGACCAAGGTTTGTGCTCGCCCTGACAAAACCACCATTCCAATTCTGGGTTTG
>CAIRBC010000294.1 GCA_903876685.1 uncultured Nitrosomonadales bacterium
ACATAAAAGTAACAAATTTGAAGGCGCTTGTGAAATTTATCTGTATCGTTTCAATGCCTCGGTACAAAATACGGCTGGCGTAACAATTCTAGTCCGGGCAATATGGCCACGTTGCAGCAAGCCCGCACGTCGATCCCCTGTTATCAGATAATCTGCATCACCTTCCAATGCCATAGCCAACAGAAAAGCATCATCCGGATCGTCTGTTTTTTCATTGACGGTAAGGTTCTCCAATACCATGGCACGTTGCAGGTTGTTGAGCATGGTTCCAACTTTTGCCGGTTGTAAAACGGCCTGCAGTTTTGGGTAGCGACTGGCTCTGCGAATTTCTTCAAGCTGTGTTCTAGAGGTGATGATGTCGAAACATGCAGAACGCCATGCACGGTAAATGATGTCCGGAAATCCGTGTGGCGAGATTAGCGCGCTGAATAAAATATTGGTGTCCAGAACAACACGCATTTAATGTGCTCGAACCCACTGAAGTGCTTCGTCAACCATAGTATTCAGATCAGATTCGTTCACGCCAGCATTTGCGGTTTTAACCTGCTCTGCCGTTAATTCCAATATGTGTGCCTTTACTGCATCCTCAATAAAACGCGACAAATCACCTTTCCTGCCGCCGCCCTGGCTGGCCAAAAACATGCGAAGCGATTGATCGGTATCGGCAGAAACGGCTACATTCCAGCGAATGGTATTCATAGTCAGTCCTTGGTGTTGTCGGTGTTTATGTGTATTTGCATTTTTACACCGATGAAAGGCTAATGCAAGAAGCGATTACTCAAATACACCACAATTACGACGTAACTACATAATTGCGTAACTACGCATGACGCGCCGTATATTGATTGCAAAAGATTTTTTTACATCAAATCTATGTGCACAGACTACAACATGCTGAACCTCCCCTGGATTTATCCATGGGGAGGTTCAGGGCGACTGTACGGAAGGTTAAAGCGTGATTTTGCAAATAAGATACAATTTGCATATTTTAAACAGGAGGAAGAAATGGCAGTCAGACGCTCAAAAGAAGAACTTATCAAAGCATTGGAAGATAAGCATCGCAAGCTAAAAGATCAAAGTTCGGCTAACGAATTGATTATGAAAAAAAGATTCAGTCGGTATACCTGAAGCTGTTGCTGCAATCGAAGCCGCTGCTACTCAAAATAATGTATCGATAGCTGAAATTATAAAATCAGTTTCAAGAATCAAGCGCACAGGTTTGAAGATCGAAGATGGTCGTCAATCCAAAAAATCAGAGGAATAGCATCCGAGGTGCCGAGGAATCCTCGGTAGTTGCCTTTCCTATTCCAATCCAATGATACGTATATATGATACATACGTTTGTATCATACAATGATACAAATCGTACAACCTCAGTAACGAGCACTTCCTCACCTACTCGCCAACGTATAACAAACGGTCGGGAATGCCCACCTTGCCGATGTCATGCAGCGGGGCTGACTTGAACAAGATGGCGATATTGGCTTTGGTCAGATACCAGGCAAAACGCGGATGATCTTTGAGCTGCAAGGCCAGCGCCTGGATATAGTATTGCGTGCGACGCAGGTGGTTGCCGGTGTCGGAATCACGAATTTCGGCCAGGGAAGCCAGCGCAAGAGTGGTCACATCCTGGATGGCCATCACCTCAAGTGTGCGCTTTTCTACCTCGCTTTCGAGGAAGTCATTTTTTTCGTGCAACAGGTCTGCCATGACTTTCAGGGTCAGGTGATTCTTGATGCGTGCCATGAAGATGGAAGGACTGAGCGGTTTGGTCACATAATCGACCGCACCTAGCTCCAACCCTGTCTGCTCGTCGTCCATTTCTGCGCGTGCGGTGAGAAAAATCACCGGGATATGCCGTGTTCTGTGGTTTTTTTTGAGCTGGCGACACACTTCATAACCATCCATGACCGGCATCATCACATCCAGCAGAATCAGATCTGGTTGCGGGTCTGCCGCTGCAATTTTCAGCGCATGTTCGCCGTTATTGGCGATTTTCACCTGGTAATCCTTGTTCAGGAGATTACTGATCAGACTCAGATTATCCGCTGCATCATCGACAGCCAGAATCATCCATCTATGCGGGTAAAGGGCATTCACGGAATTGCCTTTCTGAGCGTAGTCAGTGCCGCTTCGAAATCGAAGGCGCGTATCGCCTCATTGATTGCAGGGTATTGCTCTGGATAAGCCGTGTTGAGCAGCGCGGCATATTCATTCAATACATCCAGCGCTTCTGAATCATCGTCAGTCAGCAATTTCTCCAGTTGCACGCAGACCGCTGCCAGCTTTTTCTGATCGACCACAACCACGGTATTGACCACGTCTGCAGGCAACTGCTGCTCCAGTTGTGCAATGAGTTTTTGTAGCGGGGCAGTCAGCGCAGCGATACGGGTATCAATCTGCTCCCGTGGCAGTCCCCCCCTGATCGCGGCTTCAATTTCGGCTGCTAATTGCTGTAGCACGTCAGCGCCGATATTGCCGGCTGAACCCTTTAGCGTATGGGCAAGCCGTTCCGCCCCGTCCCAGTCGTTCTCTTGCAGGGCATCATATATTTTCAGGTTCAGCAGCTTCTGCCCAACCGCGAACTTCTGCAACATGGACAGGTAAAGCGAACGCTTGCCCAGCACACGCCGCAGACCGGTAACGATATCCAGTCCGTCAATGTCTTGCGGTACATAGACTTCAGCCAGCATCTTTCGATGCAGTGTCGAGGCTGCACTGCCGGGCTTGATCCAGGTAAGCAAAGCCTTCCACAACTCATCGGGTTCGATCGGTTTTGCCACGTGATAATTCATGCCCGCGGCCAGGCAACGATCCCGGTCGCTCTGCATCGCGTTGGCGGTCATCGCAATTACCGGCAAATCCTTGAAACGAGGTTCCTTGCGAATCTCGCGGGTTGCAGTCAAGCCATCCATGATCGGCATCTGCATATCCATCAGCACCAGGTCATAAGTGGCAGACCTGAGCTTGTCCAGTGCTACCTGGCCGTTGCCCGCCAGATCCACCATAAAGCCGGCGTCGATCAGCAACTCGGAGGCCACTTCCTGATTGATATCGTTGTCCTCTACCAGCAGGATATGTGCACCCCTGAGCTGTGCAAGTTGCTGGTAAAGATCGCTGTGCACGCCCTGCTCGGTTTGCGTGACCGCATCGCCCAGCACCCGCACCACGCTATCGAACAGCATCGAGACACTGACGGGCTTGATCAGCACTTCCGCGATACCCGCCTGTTCCGCCGCGTTGAGCACATCTTCGCTACCATAGCCGGTGACCATCAGCAGGTGAGGGCGATGAACGAGCTGCAATTCCCTTAGCCTGCAGGCCGTCGTTATGCCGTCCATGTCAGGCATTCTCCAATCCAGAAACACCAGTTCAAAAGGCCGACCCGACAGCTCTGCCTGTTCCACTGCTGCGATCGTGTTTGCCCCGGAGTCCAGTTGTTCGACCTGAAAACTGATATTTTCAAGCATCGCGCCCAACACCCTGCGGCTGAGTCTATTGTCGTCCACCACCAGCACCCGTTTTCCCTGCAGGTGCTCAGCCAGAATCCGTTTGTGCGGCTTGTTTGCGCTTTTGCCCATCAGGGCGGTAAACCAGAAAGTGCTGCCTTTGCCCGGTTCACTTTCCACGCCTACGGTACCATACATCAGTTCAGCCAGCCTTTTGGAAATAGCCAGCCCCAGACCTGTACCACCGAATTGCCGGGTAGTTGAGGTGTCTGCCTGAGAAAAGCTCTGAAACAAGCGTCCGATCTGCTCCTGGGTCAAACCGATACCGGTATCATGCACCGCACAGTAGAGTCGCACATGTGTGTCCGTCTCCTCACTGACGCGAATGGCAATGCTAATTTCACCATGTTCGGTGAATTTGACCGCATTGATACTGTAATTGACCAGAATCTGTCCCAGTCTGAGCGGGTCGCCAACCAGATAAAACGGCACATTCTTGTCTATGTCGAAGACCAGTTCCAGCCCCTTGAAAGAGACCTTCTCCGCAATCAGGTTAGAAACATTGTCCAGCACTTGTTCAAACTTGAATTCGGTGGATTCGACGGTCAGCATGCCCGCCTCAATTTTCGAAAAATCGAGTATATCGTTGATGATGCCTAGCAAATGGCGTGCAGAACCGGTGATTTTTACCAGGTAATCGCGCTGGCGTGGCGTGAGTTCGGTCTTCATCGCCAGATAAGACATGCCGATGATCGCGTTCATCGGAGTGCGTATCTCATGGCTCATGTTGGACAAAAAATCCGATTTTGCAAAATTGGCTTTTTCCGCGACCGAGCGCGCCCCTTCCAGTTCGATGTTTTTTTCCTGCAAAACCTGATCCAGGCGCTTCTGCTCGGTGATATCGCGTGCCGCGACAAACACCCCCTGCAATTTCCGATCCCTGTCGTAAAAAGTCGAGGCATTGAAAGACACTACCGTTTCCTGATTATCCCGCGAGCGGGCAGTCAGCTCGTAGTCGGTGAGCTTCTTGTTGTTCAGGACACGCCTGATGCCTGCATCCGCGCGCACCGGATCGGTAAAATAATGCTTGAAAGGCGCGCCGATCAGCTCGTCACGGGTACAGGCTGTCAGCTGCTCCATCTGTTTATTGACGTCGGTGATAATACCGGCAGGATCGGTGGTAATAATCGCGTCGATATTGGATTCGATCAGCGAACGAGTATAAAACTGCTGATCGCGCAGGCGCTGGTCGAGCAGTTTCTGTTCTTCTTCGATCTGGCGGCGTGCGGTATTGTCGGTGCCGATCAGCAGGTAGCCGATGATGTCGTTTTCGTTGTCACGCAAGGCCGTCACCGATACTACTGCGGGAAAGCGGCTGCCGTCCTTGCGGATATAAGTCAGTTCATAAATATCCTCGATGCCGCGCGAAGCCTTGAACACCAGCGCCTCGAAGCCGGGCAGGATAGGCGTGCCCAGTTCAGCACTGAGTAGCTCGGCACGACTGATGACTTCTTGCGGATCAGAGATGTCGGCGGGTGTAATCTTGTTCATGACATCACTGGCGGCATAACCCAGCATGCGCTCTGCACCGACATTGAAAATCTGGATCACGCCTTTCGCATCGGTCGCAATACTGGAGAAATTAGCGCTGTTGAAAATAGCACTTTGCAAGGCACCCGCCTTGGTCAGCGCTTTTTCTGCCTGTTTTCGGGCGGTATTGTCAGTGCCGATCAACAGGTAGCCGATGATCGTATTTTCATCGTCGCGCAACGCCGTGACCGACACCACAGCGGGGAAGCGGCTGCCATCACGGCGGATAAAGGTTTGCTCGTAAATATCCTCGATGCCGCGTGAGGCCTTGAATACCAGCGCCTCGAAGCCGGGCAAAATTGGCGTATCCAGCTCCAGGCTCAGGGTTTGCGCCCGTGCGATCACTTCCTGAGGATCGGAAAAATCGGCAGGCGTGAGCTTGTTCATCACCTCGATGGCCGCATAGCCCAGCATACGTTCTGCACCGACATTGAAAATCTGGATCACGCCCTTGGCATCGGTCGCGATACTGGAGAAATTGGCGCTGTTAAAAATAGCCATCTGCAAGGCGCTGGCCTTGAACAGCGCTTCATCCATTTGCTTGCGCGCAGTCACATCGTTGATCACCATGCGCAGTACAGATTGCCCATCGACACAGGCTATTGTCGCAGTCAGGTAACCCCATAACGGGGCACCACTGCTTTGGATCAACTGGAATTCGCTTGCCTGCGGCTCGCCTGTTTCAAGTAACAGTTTACACAACAGATGAAATCTTTCCACCGCTTCAGGGTGAATAAATTTGATGAACGGTTGCTTGACCAGCGCGCCGCGTGGCACATCCAGAAATTTGGCCGCAGCGAGGTTGGCCTCGATGATCTGACCTGGCAAACTCAAGGTGCAATAACCTACCGGAGCCAAATCGTAAAGATCGAAATAACGTTTCAGGGAGGAATCCAGTGCTTCCTTGGATAGTCGCAGTTCTTTGTTCTGTGCTTCCAGTTCAATCTTGTGCTCGCTCAAGGCGCGCTGGATGGCATACTCTACACTGACATCGCGAAACACCAGTACCGCACCGACCACTTTTTTTTGCTGATCGCATATCGGCGCGCAACTGTCGGCGATATCAAATTCGCTTCCGGTGCGCGAAATCAGCACGGTATGATTAGCCAGGCCATGTATCGTGCCGAGCAACAGGGTGTCGTTTACCGGAATCACTGCAGGTAAACGGTTTTCCTTGTTGATGATATTGAAAATATCGCCGATGACCAGTCCCTGTGCCTGCGCCTCATTCCAGCCGGTGAGGTGTTCGGCCTGAGGATTCATCAGCGTCACACGGGCGGATGAATCGGTGGCGATAACTGCATCACCGATGGATTTAAGCGTGATGCTGAGTTTCTGCTCGCTTAATTGCAGGTTTTCATTCAACTTTTGTTGCGTCTTGTTCATCTGCTCCTGCAGTTCCAGGGAGTGTATGGTTTGCAGATGCGCCATATCCTTGAGCTTTTGTCGTGTTCCTTTGTAGACTGAATAAACAAAAGCAAGCGCCAGCAGCAGTGTTAGCAGCGAAAATGTCGCCAAAATGACGATCAACTGCCTGATTTGTTTTTGAAATTGTAGCTCCTGCCGCGCCAGGGAAGCTTTTTCGATCTCCATGATGCTGGCAACATGCACGCGAATTTGCTCCATGAGTATTTTTCCCTGGCCAGTGCTTATTGCGGCCAGTGCGTTTTTTAGCAGGTGATTGCGGCGCTGCTGAATGACCTGTGCCAGTTCTGCCATTTTGGCTGCAACCAGGGGGTTCAGGGCAATCAGGTGCTGGCGGGCGGCATCAATCCGGATCAACAAGTGCAACTCTTGCTGATGGACAGCCAAATTCTTTGTGGTTGCTGCATAGGGTACCAGGTAGCTTTCGTCGCCGGTCAGCACATAGCCGCGCTGCCCTGTCTCTGCATCCTTCAGTTCGGACAGAAATTCGTTGGTTCGGGTAAGCACTTGACCGGTATGGGTGCGAGCCATATCCACCTGGGTGACTTCTCTTAGCGACTGGAATGATACCACCGCACCCAGCGCAACCATCAACACTGTCAAGGCGATCAATAGTGCTAGTTTGTGCGAGGATTTTAACTTATAGGTGCCTGAGGCCGGTGTTTGAACAGGGGGCGATGCAGAGTTGAATTCTGGCATTTTGGCGATCAAACATGGATAGTTGAAAGAGAAAATTGCCTGGAAATCTGCGTACAGACAAGGGGAGAAACGCGATTTTCTCTGTCAAAATTTACGCAACTGCCTGAAAATCTGCTGCATGATACGCTATTTTTACCCGGAACACAGCACACAAAACTTTAAAATCAAACAGCCGGAAACTTGAATTTTACGCACCACCTCGCCCTGAAGGGCGAAGTTTCAGGGTGCGTAGGTGAGGGGTTTCAAACCCATTCCCGCTTAAATCCACCGCCTTAAGGCCGTTGGAAGATTGTTTTTTTCAATAAAATAAAATTATGGGTAAGTTAATTGCGATTGCTGCCGATAATGTCGGAAGATTGGTGTTTTATTCGTTGGCTAAAAGTGGCAACACATGTTCAAGCATGACCGATATGCACGCTTGATTAAAATATACGGTAAGTATTTTTGTAACATTTAGAGAAAGATTACATTATGAGTTCGGTTATTGATGGAATGACAACAGATCAAATTAGACTTTTGACTCCAGCTCAGATGAGCGCTCTGACCAAAGCCGATTTAGCCTTGATGACTACAGAACAGCTCGCGGCGCTGAATTCCAGGCAGATTCACTATTTGACAACGAGTGCTGCATCAGGGCTGACTGCAGATCAAATTTCTTCATTAGATGTTACCGGGCTTACCCCGCAACAGATAGTCAATCTGACGACGTCCGCCGTATCTGGAATGAACGCAATTCAAATTGGTATTTTGAGCTCCACACAAATACCCAAATTACCTGTTCAAGGGTTGACGGTAGACCAAATTCCGGCACTTGGAAATAAAATTTCCTGGCTTACGACACTACAGGTAAACCAGCTTGCTCCCCTTCAAGTGGCTGCCATTACGGTGGAGCAGCTTGGCATGTTGACCAAATATCAGTTGCCGATGTTAAATGTAGCCGATGTGGCTGCTATGACCAATGAGCAAATTAGCGCGCTGAACCTCACACAAATAGCCGCTCTAGGGACGAATGCAATACCTGGACTGACTGAAGGTCAAATTTCCAACTTGAATATTGCAGGGCTGACTCCGCAACAAATAGCGCAACTGTCGACGAGTACCGTCGCTGGAATGACGACAGAGCAGATTGCTAATCTATCTGTCACTCAAATTGCCGCACTAAGCAGTGCGGATGTAATCGCCATGAGCACAGATCAGCTAGCCGCGCTAAGCAGCACTCAGGTACCTTATCTAGCCCCGACTGCCATACCCATGCTGACAGTGGATCAGTTTGCCGCGCTGGCAGGAAATATTAACGTGCTTAGTCCCAGGCAGATAGCCCAGTTGACCCCTGAGACAATCGCCGCAATTGCTCCGGTTAATGTGTCACTGCTTTCTGCAGCCCAGATTGCAGCACTTACCAAAGATGAAGTGTCTGGAATGACTTTGGAGCAGATTGGTGCACTGACTACTGCACAGACACCTTATCTGACAACGACTGCCTTAGCCGCGTTGACTGCGGAGCAAATTAATGCCATTACAGACGTTTCAGTGCTGACTATGTCTCAGATTGGACAATTGACACCCTCCGTAGTGGAGTTGATCGATCCAGGTCAAATTGCCAAACTGACTTCCACACAGATACCGGCTCTGTCCATGCCCGCTTTAGCTGTACTGACAGAAGCGCAAATTTCCGTTCTGAATATTGCAGCGTTGACGCCGCAGCAGATTTCAAAGCTGACTACCAATGCGGTAGCAGGATTAACTACAGATCAGATTGTTGCATTATCCAACGCCCAGATTGCCGCATTGAATAATGCCGATGTGGCGGCATTGCGTACCGATCAGATTGCTGCGCTGACACTCAAACAGGTACATTCACTGGCACCGGCTACTTTATCAGCGCTTACCCCAGATCAGATAGTTGCGCTGGGAGAAAACTTTAGCGCACTGACTGGGCAACAAATTGCGCAACTGAGCACGGATGCAATTACTGGATTGACTACAGATCAAATATCAACGCTTTCCAAAGCCCAGATTGTTGCGCTTAGCAGTTCAGATGTAATCGCAATGAGCGCAACTCAGATTGGCGCTCTGACGACAACTCAGTTACCATTTATAGCCACTACTGCATTACCCATGCTGACTGCGGAAGAAATTGGCGCGCTAGCCGAAAAAGTTGTGGTGTTGACTCCCAAGCAGATAGCACTACTCACGCCAAGTGCTGTGGCCGCAATTGATCAGGCTTACATATCATCTCTATCCCATGCACAGATTGCCGCATTAAGTAATGCGGATGTGGCTGGTATGACGATAGATCAGATAGCCGCGATGACTAGTACTCAGATACCTTATCTGACACCGACGGCAGTAGCTATGTTGAATGCGGATCAAATTAATGCGTTAAACGATGTTTCTGTACTGACTGCAAAGCAGTTAGCAGTGCTAACACCGTCAGTAGTGGCTCAAATGGATCCGGGGCAGCTCGCTAAATTGACGACCACCCAGATACCTTCACTGGCTGCTAATGCGATTGCCGGGTTAACTGTGGATCAGATTACTTCACTGAAGACTACTGCGTTGACCCCGCAACAGATAGCAAAGCTGACTCCCGCTACGGTGTCAGGAATGACTACAGATCAGATTTCTACGCTATCCCATGCCCAGATTGCAGCACTAAGCAAAGCTGATATAATTGCAATGGGTATTGATCAGATTGCCGCTTTATCTACTGGTCAGATACCTTATCTGGCGGCGACAGCGATAGCCGTATTGACTGTGGAGCAAGTGGTCGCGTTAGCAGAGAACGTTGGTTCGCTGGCAGCTGCACAGATCGCTCAACTGCCCCCCTCGGCAGTGGGTGGAATGGATCCAAGTCAGGTTGCCAAGCTGAAGGGCACCCAGATTAGCGCTCTTACCATGCCAGCTGTAGCCGCCTTGACAGAGTATCAAATTGCTGTTTTGAACATTAAGGCGTTGACGACGCAGCAGATTGCTCAGTTGGCACCGGCTACTGTCGCAGGAATGACGACAGATCAGATTCCTTTGTTATCCAATAGCCAGCTTGCAGCACTGACCAAAGCCGATGTGGCCGCAATGACGACGGAGCAGATGACTGCATTGACCACCAAGCAGATACATTCTCTGTCTGCCGCTACCCTTTCCGCGCTTACTTCAGATCAGGTTGCTGCTCTGGCTGGGAACATTACCCTGTTGAGTGGGCAGCAGATTGCACAGTTGGCACCGGTGGCAGTCACAGGATTGACCACGGATCAGATTCTGACACTTTCTAACACCCAGATTGCTGCACTGAATAATGCGGATATAGCAGCAATGTCTGCAACTCAGATTGGCGCGCTAACCACCTCACAGATACCTGTAATCATCACGACTGCTGTCCCCATGTTGACTTCGGATCAGGTTAGTGCTTTAGCTGAAAAAGTTGTCGCGCTGACCGCAAAACAAGTAGCACAACTGGCTCCAGGTGCTGTGGCTGCTATTGACCCAACCAACGTGTCCTTATTATTACCCGCTCAGATTGCAGCACTTACCAAAGCTGATGTAGCGCAAATGAATTTTGATCAGATTGCAGCTCTGACGACGGATCAGGTGCCTTATCTCAGTACATCTGCGGTCAATGTCATGAATTCAGATCAGGTTTCTGTGCTTAACACTTCGACGTTGACGCCGCAGCAGATTGCTCAGCTTACACCGGATGCAGTGGTTGGAATGAGTCCGGATAGTGTTGCCAGTCTGAGCCCAAAGCAGGTAGCTGCGTTTAACATGGCACAACAGATGGCATTAACTTCAGCCATTGTTAATGGAAATCCGCTGATTCAATCTGTGCCCAATTATCCAAATTCCTTAACCCCTTACGTTTCGCCGCTGGTACTCGATTTGAATGGCAATGGCATCACTACCCAAAGTCTGGCAGCCGGTGCGAAATTTGACATTAATGCTAACGGTACAGCGATCAATACTGGTTGGGTTAGTGGTGGAGATGGTTTGCTGGTGCTGGATCGAAACCACGATGGGGTAATCAATAACGGTAGCGAGTTGTTTGGTACCGCAACCGTACTGGCAAACGGACAGAAGGCTGCCAATGGTTTTGCTGCTTTAAGCGCGATGGACACCAATGGTGATGGTGCGATAACTAAAGCCGACGCGGGTTGGGCGGATCTTAAGATCTGGACTGGCGAAACCACAACCGGTGTCGTTAAGGGTGGCAAGTTGTCGACTTTGGATTCCTTGGGTATCGTCAAGCTTGATCTGACTTACCAGACCGACACTACCCAGAATAATGGAAATATGGTGGGTATGGTTTCCAGTTTTGAAACCAGTAATGGTCAGTCACACGCCATGGCGGATGTCTGGTTCCAGACTAGCCAAACGCCTGTACCGGTTAGCACTCCAAAGGTGCAGGCTATTCCGGCCTCTTCGCCAGGATTGCAAGCACAGGTTGGCGGACTTGCAACCGCTATCGGCGCATTCAACGTGGCTCAAGCAGCAACCAAAGCTACTGTCGGTGCACTGAGCATAAGTCCAAAGTCCGATGCAGCAAGTAGCAGTATCCCGGTTAATGTGTCCAGCATGGTCAATGCATTACAGCAATTTGATCAGAATGGTAGTGTGCTGGGTAGCATTTCGGCAGCCAGCAAGGTATCAACCATCGCATCCTTGAATACTTTGCCGTTACAAAATTCAGTCAATAATGGAATTTTGGGGATAGCTAGTAGTTCGTTCCATTAATATGGTTACAGATATACCTGTTTGATCTATAATTGTCATGATTATTTTGCAACTCCTTAAAAGAGGTAATCATGGCGGGGAAGTCGAAACGTGCAGCAC
>CAIRBC010000295.1 GCA_903876685.1 uncultured Nitrosomonadales bacterium
TCCGCCCCCATCGCCTGCAAGCCTTTGATATGCAGATCGACTGGCCGTGAACCGATGGCACAACCGCCCGGCAAGGAAACGCTAGCTTCACCAAAGCGTGCGACCAGCGGCCCCAATACCAGAATCGCGGCACGCATGGTTTTCACCATGTCATAGGGCGCCAGCAATTTATCGATATTGGCTGCCGACAAAATAACCTGACCGTCAGCACGTTGCGTGGTGATGCCCATTTGTTGCAGCAACTTCTGCATGGTCGAGACATCATTCAACTCAGGCAGGTTGCCCAGTTGAATGGGCTCGGCGCTCAACAAGCTTGCACAGAGTATCGGCAGCGCTGCATTCTTCGCACCCGAAATGCGTACTTCGCCGATTAATCGGTTACCGCCTTGAATGGCCAGTTTTTGCATAAATATTTTAGAGAATAGTGTATAGGAGTGGCGACAGGCAGGCCGTTAGCCGCTAAGCGCTTTGTTTCTCCCACTCTTCAGGAGTAAAAGTCTTCATCGACAAGGCGTGAATTTCGTCGCGCATCCGGTCACCCAGCGTCTGATAGACCAGTTGATGGCGCTGTATCAAATTTTTACCGGCAAAGGCAGCGCTGACGATAACGGCCTCGAAGTGCTGACCGTCTCCGTCGACGTTCAAATAGTCAGTCGCCATGCCATCTTCGATGTTGAAATGTATGCTTTCTGGAGTAACCATGATTATTTTCCTGAGTTATTTAAAAATAGGCGCAACACGCCTCAACGTAAAACACGCGTAGCGACTTACTTCCCCTCGCTCGCTCAGAGGGATGGGGTGAGGGGAAAGGATATGGCGGCTTTATCAAGGGTGGCATCATTGCCATGTCCGTTAGGCGACTTGGGGAGGAAGCATTTCGGCTACGCCATACAAGCGAGCAAGACTCAGCAAGTCCTCTGGCAGGCCGGATACCAGTAATTTTTTTCCGCTGCGCTGTGAGGCGCGCAACCATCCCAGTAGCATGCTGATTGCCGCAGAATCAACCGCCTCGACTTCAGAAAAGTCTACCCGTAAATCTGAGCTGTTCAACTGTTTCAAGCCGGTGTCATACAGCGCTGGCACAGTGGCCATATCGAGGCGTCCACGCACCACCAGGCAGTCATCCGCAACAACGCTCACTTTTCCCCCTTTTGTGTCGTGCTAGCAGTGGTATTTTTTTCCGAGATGAGCTTGATCAGGCCATCGATGCCGCTTTGCTCGATTTGCGTGGTGAAGGTACCGCGATAACTGGTCACCATGCTCACTCCCTCTATCGAGATGTCAAAAGCCTTCCAGCCTTCTGGTGTCTTTTCCATTTCATAATCTACCGGCACAGAGGCTGCACCCGACTTGTTGATACTGGTCTTGATGGTCACTTCAGTGGCATCCGCAGCTAACTTGAAGGGCTTGACTTCCACCGTCTGGTCACGATACACGGTAAAGGCTTTGGTATAAGTACGCACCAGCATATTGCGAAACTCTGCCGTCAATTGCTGTTTTTGTTCTGCGGAAGCGGTACGCCAGTATTTGCCAACCGCCAGCTTGGTCATGCGAGCGAAATCGAAATGCGGCAGCACCTTGGCTTCTACCAGCGCCAGAATTTTTTTCTGGTTACCCGCTTGTATATCCTTGTCCTGCTTGACCACCGCGATCACTTCCTGGATGGTGCTGTTAATCAGTACATCGGGTGCTACCATCTCCGCCTGCGCAGCACCCATCAGGCAAAACAACAGCACTATCAGCTTAACGAATTTATTCATGTTATTTACCCTGTTTGGTTGGTTCTTCAGCTTTGCTATACAAAAATTTGCCTATCAAATCTTCCAGCACCATTGCGGACTGGGTTTTCTTCAGTTGCTCACCGTTGGTCAGCATCTGATCGTCGCCACCTGGCATCAGTCCAATGTATTGTTCGCCGAGCAAACCGGAAGTCAGGATGTTGGCGAAGGTGTCCTTGGGAAACTGGTAACGCTTATCCAGATTCATCACCACCTTGGCCTCATAGCGCGTGGTGTCCAAAGTGATTTCCGTCACACGCCCCACCAGCACCCCGGCACTCTTGATCGATGCCTTGGGTTTCAGGCCGCCTATATTGGAAAAATAGGCATGTACCTGATAAGTATCAGCCACGTTATAGGTACCCAGATTACCCACTTTCATCGCCAGCATCACCAAGGCGGCAATGCCACCGACCACAAAGATACCTACCCAGAAATCAATTGTAGAACGTTCCATCTCACTTTCCTCCAAACATCATGGCAGTCAAAACAAAATCCAACATTAAAATAACCAGCGAAGAGGTAACCACGGTACGCGTGGTCGCTCCAGACACCCCTTCGGCGGTAGGGGGTGCGTCGTAGCCTTCATAGAGCGCGATCACGGTCACCGCCACACCGAACACCAGACTCTTGATCACGCCATTGAGTATATCTTCGCGAAAATCCACGGCAGCCTGCATTTGCGACCAGAAAGAACCCTCATCCACGCCGATTTGCACCACACCTACAAAATATCCGCCAAAGATGCCCACTGCGCTGAATAAAGCCGCCAGCAAAGGCATCGAAATCACTCCCGCCCAGAAACGCGGGGCAATAATCCGTGCAATCGGGTTAACCGCCATCATTTCCATCGCAGAAATTTGTTCGGTCGCTTTCATCAAGCCAATTTCCGCAGTCATCGCCGAACCGGCACGACTGGCAAATAGCAAGGCCGCCACCACCGGACCCAGTTCACGCACCAGGCCCAGCGCTACCATCACCCCCAGTGCCGATTCCGAACCATAGCGCTTGAGTGTCTCATATCCTTGCAAGCCCAGCACCATGCCGACGAACAATCCCGCGACAATAATGATGATCAGCGACATCACCCCGGTGGAAAAAAGCTCTTTGATAATCAGGTGAAAGCGCCGGAAACTGCTCCCGGAATACAACAGCGTCAGAAAAAAGAAGCGTGTCGCCATACCGATGCGCCACACCGCGTTAATCACGCGATTTCCGATACCTTTAATTGTTTTAGCGACTGGCATATGTTCCTTAACCTAAATTCAAATCCTGGCGATAATCGCCACCTGGATAATGGAATGGCACCGGGCCATCCATTTCACCATGCACGAACTGGTGCACAAATTCTTTGCTGGAAGCGCGAATCTCCTCAGGGGTACCCTCTGCTTCGATCACACCGTTTGACATGAAATAAACATAATCCACAATCTTCAGTGACTCCTGTATATCGTGTGTCACAATGATCGAAGTCGCCCCCAGTGCATCGTTCAGACTACGGATCAAATTGCCGACCACCGTCAGTGAAATCGGATCCAGTCCGGCAAAGGGTTCATCGTACATGATCAACATCGGATCCAGTGCGACGGTGCGCGCCAGTGCTACGCGCCTGGCCATGCCGCCAGACAACTCGGCAGGCATCAAATTTTGCGTTCCGCGCAAACCCACCGCATTCAGTTTCATCATCACCAGATCGTGAATCAACTCTTCCGGCAGCTCGGTATGCTCTCTCATCTGAAAAGCAACATTGTCATACACCGACATATCGGTAAATAAAGCGCCAAACTGGAACAGCATACCCATTTTGCGGCGCATCGCATACAGGCCGGCACTGTCCAGTTCATGGATCACCTGACCAGCTACCTTCACACAGCCCTTGGTAGGCTTGAGTGCGCCGCCGATATGCCGCAACAGTGTCGTTTTGCCGCAGCCACTCAAGCCCATGATAGCAATTAGCTTTCCTTTTGGGAATCGCATATTGATACCTTGCAGGACTGGACGCTTATCGTAAGCAAAATTGAGCTCGATGATTTCGGCGCTAACGTTTGAAGACAATTTTTAATCCGGAATATTTTAAAGAAGGTGCATTCTAAACTACAGCAAGGCTAATGCTCAACAAAATACTCATGAATATACCTTCAGCTATTGAGCTTGTGAGCGCTAACCGCTATGCTTATCCTATTATGCCAATCACTGCAAACATCCCGCTGGCTGATTTGATGATCGTCGATGACGATCCATTGATTTGTGAAGGACTGGCTAGCGCATTTGATAAGTGCTATCCCTTTTCTCAAGCAACCTCGCGCGATGCTGTAATCGAACGTCTATGCAAATTGCCTGCCTCGCAACCCCTGGCACTCATCGAACCGATGTTGTCGGCTACCCGGTATGCGCACGACGAAGCCCCTGCGCACGAAGCATCGCTCGGGATCATCGGTCAAAGTCCGCTGATAAAGGCGCTACGCGACCAGATCGCCCTGGTTGCCGCGCTGCCTTACCCGATACTCATCGAAGGAGAATCCGGTTGTGGCAAGGAGTTGGTGGCCATTGCCATACAAAAACTGGCTAATCACCCGCATGCCCCCTTCAAAGTGCTGAATTGCGCCGCCATTTCACCCGCCCTGATCGAGACGACCCTGTTTGGTCATTGCAAGGGCGCCTTTACCGGCGCCTCAGCAGCGCAAGCCGGCTTTTTTGAAGATGCCTCGGGTGGCACACTTTTTCTCGACGAAATTGGCGAAATGCCACTTGAATTGCAAACCAAACTGTTGAGAGTGCTGGAAAACGGAGAATATCAGCGCATCGGTGAAACCAGCACACGGAAAAGCCAGGCACGCATCATCGCCGCGACCAACCGTAACTTGCGTGCTGCCATCAAAGCTGGATTGTTTCGCAATGATCTGTACCACCGCCTGAATATTTTTTCCATCACCGTTCCGCCACTGCGTGAACTGGGTATGGACAAACAGATGCTACTGGAGCACTTCCGCAAATTTTACGCGCAGCAAATTAGACAAACCGCCTTTGAACTGGATGAGCTAGCCTTGCAATGCTGGCAAAATTACCACTTTCCAGGCAATACCCGCGAATTGCGAAACATCGTGATCCGGCTTTGCGCAAAATATCCCGGAAAAACCGTGCATACGGCACAGTTACAGCAAGAAATGGATTCTCTTGAGTCTGCACAGCCCCTTAGTCAGCGTAGCAGAGGACAGATAATTGATGAACTAGGCAAGGGCAACTTCAACCTGGATCGCCATTTGCTGGAACAGCAACAAAATTACATCGCAGCAGCCCTGCAACTGGCTACAGGCAATATCAGTGTCGCTGCAAAATTGCTCGGCCTCAACCGCACCACGCTGCATAGCCGCATGGATGCACATGAAAAACATCATCTATAGGAACAGGTATGTACCGGGAACATTTTGGGCTTAACGAGTCACCTTTTAGAATAACACCAGTCACGGTATTTTTCTTTTCAGGCGCTAACCGGGGTGAAATTCTCGACGCGCTGATCTACTCGCTGAATGCTGCAGAGGGCATTATCAAGGTCAGCGGCGAGGTCGGCAGCGGCAAAACCATGATCTGTCGTATGCTGCTCGAGCGGTTGCCCAAGGACATTGAAACCATCTACCTGGCTAATCCCAGCCTCACTCGCGACGAATTGCTGTATGCAGTTGCCGATGCCTTGGGCTTAGCCCTGGAAGGCGAGCGTGTCGGTATCATCATGCAACGTATCCAGGACAAGCTGGAAGAGAAGGCCAGCCAGGGCAAGCGTATCGTCGTGCTGGTGGATGAGGCGCATGCGATGCCGCTGGATACACTGGAAGAACTGCGCCTGCTTTATAACCTGCAAGCCGACAATTACAAACTCTTGCAAATTATCCTGTTCGGTCAACCAGAACTGAATAACAAACTGAATCAGCCAAATATGCGACAACTCAAGGATCGCATCGTGCATCACTTTCATATGCAACCGCTGTCGCGTAACAACCTGGAAAATTACCTGATGTTCAGAATGAGGGCCGCCGGCTATCGCGGCCCGGATATTTTCTCACCTGCCGCCATCAAACTGATTGCAGAGGCCTCAAGCGGCTTGATGCGCCGCGTCAACATTCTCGCAGACAAGTCGCTGCTGGCTGCCTTTGTGGAAGATAACTACAGCATCGAAGCGCGTCATGTGCAGGCGGCGATGCGCGACAGCGAACTCAAGAGTGGCAGTATTCTTTCCGGCAGAAGGATATTCATCGTTGGCCTGATTGCGACACTGCTGCTGTCCAGCGTCTGGTGGATACCCCATAAGCTGCCCAGTCTGCCGGAGGTTAAGTCAGTGACCCCTATCCCGGAAAAGCTCACGACTGAAGCCACTGCGTCTGTGCCGGTTGCGGCAGTTGTTGTTGCTGCGCCTGTGCCGGTTGCTGCGACTGTGCCGGTTGCTGCGACTGTGCCTGTTGCTGCGACTGTGCCTGTTGCTGCGCCTGTGCCTGTTGCTGCGCCTGTGCCGGTTAATATCACGGCCGTGGTTCCTCCTCCGGTCGAGCCTGAAAAATCACTAACGGTCAAGAAGCCGGTAAAACTCAGTTTATATAATCAGAGAATCGAAGCGGGTAAACAATTGCTAGAACAGAAAAAAGCGGTCGCCAGTATTCAGTTGTTCCATAATGACCGCATTGATCAAAAACGCATGGAAGGATTTTTAAGACGTGCCAATCAACTGGGCAAACTTTCGCAGATTTATCTGTTCCCGGCAAAATATGGCACTCAGGATGGACTACGCGTCGTTTACGGTGCCTACCCTTCCGCCGAGGCTGCGCATAGCGCACTCAAGGATCTACCCAAGCGCTATAAAGGGACTTTCAAAGTCAGCGTTTATGTATTTGAATAGTTTAATGTTGGGCAATGAATAGCTATTGCCCAACCTGGACAAGCTGCACATTTTTCTCAATTTTTCGTGCGGCTTCGGCGTAAACGGGTTGCAATTGCTTGACGAGTTCGCCGCAGGTGTTCATATCTCCAGCATACCCGGCAGCTTCCATTTCCTGACACAATTGCCCTAACTGCATTGTCCCCACCGTGCGAGCGGCAGATTTGAGCTTGTGCGCTACCTCAGTCAGCGTGTCTATGTTACCGGAAGCCGCGGCACCGACAATCTCGTTAACCTGTTGATCCGCTTGACTCAGGAATTTCTTTAGCATCCTGTTGATCATGTCAGGCTTGTCGCCCACGAGCTTCGTGAGCATTTTTTCATCCCAAACCCCAAGTTGCATGGGCAGTTCATCGGCTACGGGCGGATTTTCGAGCCCTTTGCCAGGTTTGGGTCGTGGGGGTATATCCGCTTCTTTGGAGTATTTTTGACGGTGTAACCACTTGTTCAACATCAGTTCCAACTGTTTCAAACGTAGCGGCTTGCCCAGATAATCATCCATGCCGCAAGCCATGCAGCGCTCAGCTTCGCCTTGCAGTGTATTAGCGGTGACAGCAATGATCGGTATTCGCGTGCCGCTTGTTTCAGCCTGACGAATCGCCGCCGTCAGTTCAAAACCATCCATGTTCGGCATATGGCAATCGGTGAGCAGCAAGGCGTATTTTCCAGATTGCCACATTTTCAATGCCATCACACCGTCCGCTGCAATATCCGCCGTATACCCCAACATGCGTAGCTGTTCCGTCATTACCTCCTGATTGGTTTCATTATCTTCTGCCAGCAGAATCGGATAGCGGCTGTTAAGTACACTCCCGAGTTCATTTGACCTGGCCGGGCTACGGTAAATAATCTGATTTTGCTCAAACGGCATAACCAGCAGGCCGCTGACAATCGCCACACCATGAATCAGTTCACTGTAGAATAAGGGCTCAGCGCGTACTGATATTTCATGACTGGCAGGATACGCGCTCTTGTGCGCCAACCGTACCACTGCAGTTCCCTCGGGAAGCACCGTTTCGAGCATATCCTGAGCAAGCAGCACCGCGCAAGGTTGCGCTGACACTTTCAACTGAGGCAACTGACCCGGATCGACCAACAACGTGACTTCTGCACCCGCCGCAACCAAATAGTCCTGTACCACCTGTATCAACTCTTTATCGCGATACAGACAATACACATGCACCCCTTCCAGGCTAGGTTCAAATACCTGCATACGCCTGTCAGTAGCTAGCTGCAGCGGTAGTAACACGGTAAATTCCGAGCCTGTGCCTGGCGTGCTCTGCACGGTTATCTGACCGTGCATCATGTCAATCAACCGACGCACAATACTCAGACCCAGACCTGTACCGCCAAATTTTCGTGCCGTGCTGGTATCTGCCTGAGTAAAGGGTTTGAACAACTTGTCTAGTGTCGCTTCAGTCATGCCTATGCCATTATCCTGAATGCGGATCAATAAGCCGGGGCTGTCATCCTTCAGCCTGCCAGGTTCAACCCTCAGGCTCACCTTCCCTCGCAAGTTTTGATTGCTGGAAGTAAATTTAATCGCGTTGCCCAGCAGATTGAAAAATATCTGGCGCAGGCGTATCGGATCAGAATCGATCCAGGCCGGAAGTTTAGGGGAAACATAAAGCAGCAAGTCTATCGATTTACGACTGGACATGGCCGTCAATAGCAGCGCCACCTCTTCGGCCACTTCGCGCAACCGCGTTGGCATGCTTTCCAGAACCAGCATATCAGCTTCAATTTTTGAAAAGTCGAGTATGTCATTCAGGATATACAGCAAAGCCAGCGAAGAATCCTGGATGGTATTCAGCATCCGTTGTTGCTCTGCGGTGAGCTGAGTCTGCTGCAAGATATCCACCATACCTACCACCCCATTCATTGGCGTGCGTATTTCATGGCTCATGTTGGCGAGGAAGGCGCTCTTGGCCAGATTGGCTGCTTCCGCATTATTCATCGCCAGCAGCAGTGCTTCCTCGGTTTTTTTGAGTTTGGTGATATCGTAGTACCAACTCAGGATGGCCGGTGTGCCGTGATAGTGAATCGACATATACGAAGCCAGCGCCCATACCGTGGAACCATCTGCCGCCGTCAATTCCAGCTGATAATTGATGACCGCCTTGCCGCTGGCCAGTTGCTCGACTATCCCCTGATAATTTTCGGGCTTGCTATAGTAATTATTCAGATCTTCGCCCATCAAAGTCAGATTCTTTATAAACTCGGCGTATTTTTCGTTATAAAATTCTGCCTGTTGATCCAGATTGCCAGAGATTCGCACCGCGACCGGACTTAAATTCAGAATATCCAACAGGCGTTGTTCGCTTTCCTGGAGCTGGTTTTCGTTTTGTTTACGTTCAGAAATATCCCGCACCGAAGCCAGAATGCACAACTCTTCCTCTTTGCCCATGCAGGTTAATAACACCTCTGCGGTAAACGTCTGACCATCCAGACGTCGATGTTCCCATTCAAAAAAATGAGCGCCTTCGCGTATCGCGATTTCAATCACTTGCTGCATCTTCTGACTGGAATTTTGCCCGTCCGGCTGAACATCCGGGGAAATATCCGAGGGCATCCGCGCGATTAATTGCTGCTCGCTGGCTGCGCCGAATAATTGCAAGGTAGCTTGATTGGCACCGGTGAACGACCATGACGGGGGCGATAATATCATCAAGGCATCGCGTGTACTTTCGAACAGCATCTGATATTTCAACGCGTTTGCGTGTCGTAATTGCTCGGCATACTTGCGAGTACGCAAACTGGTGAGACGCATGCCAATCAGCAGCAATAGCACCAGACCGGAAATACCCAGCAACAGGCAAAGTCTCAGACGTTCCTCAGTCAATGCGGCTATTTCTGGAACTGGTCTGTACACATGTACTTTTATATTATGTTCCTTCAGCGCTCTGTCAGTCAGCAGGAACGGCTGATTTTCCTTAGCCAGTCGTTGCAACGACGTACCCCACTTTTCAGACCAGGAATCGATCGATAGCACCGGAAACTCCGCCAGCTTGTAACGCAACATCCTTTCAACCACCGGCAG
This sequence comes from uncultured Nitrosomonadales bacterium, assembly GCA_903876685.1. Classification (GTDB taxonomy): domain Bacteria; phylum Pseudomonadota; class Gammaproteobacteria; order Burkholderiales; family Gallionellaceae; genus Gallionella. The sequence continues at coordinate 9,743 of CAIRBC010000295.1, forward strand.
TCGGGAAACCCCGGCGCCGGGCAGGGCATGCATGGTAAATTTCGGGTCGCTGGCGAGGATAATCACCCCATATTCGTCGCTAATAAATGCATAGCGATTCTTGAGTTGAGGCAAGAGCGTCGGCATATTGGCCTTGGCAGCCACCACTCCCACGATCCGTCCATTCAGAATGATCGGTGCACTGAAAAACAAGCCCGGGATATTGCTCTGTTTGCCCATCGCAAATTGGTATCCCTGTTTCCCAGCCATTGCCTGCTGAAAATACTCTCGATTGGCATTTGCCGAGCCGATAAAACCGTTCTGGTTCTCGTAATTACTGGCGGCTACACAGTCACCTGCCAGATTCATAATGAAAACCGCATCTTCAACCATGGTAGTGCTGACCAGTTTCAAATATCGGTTGAGCACATTCAACCGGACATCGCTTGTCCAGACTTTTTTTCGTTCAGCAAGTGACAGGGCTGAGGGGCGTGCATCGATGCTGAAGCGCGACAAGTTGCTCAAGACATCGGGATCTCTGGCAACCAGCGTCGGGATTCCATGCAAATCATTGAGTTTAATATCGATATTTTCGGCAATCGTTTCAGCTTGCAATTCAATTTCAGAGGATTTCTGCTGCGTGAACTCCTTGACGCGCAGATACAGAATATTGTCGGCAATTAGCCAGGACACGACCAGCCAACATAACCATATGATGATTAGCAGGCTCCATAAATGCACAGCGGCTGTCAATGGTTTATTTTGAACTTTCATACGGACTATACGCTTTGCTTTCAGTCATCTTCTCTCGAATTAGCATGATAGCCCAAGCAATGCTGGTCGTGTAGTCTAAAAATTCAATTTAACCAGCGTGCCCCTACTCAGACCGGTTTTTTTCAGACTCGTAGCCCGGATGGAATGAAATGAAATCCGGGGTCTCGTGCATGTGCCCCCCCCGGGATTCCGGCCTGCGGCCTGCAGCCGGGCTACTGTATTTGAGGTTCAGGAAACGCCGATATTCGCCCGCGCCTCCTCGGCACTGTTAAAAATATGCGGTGCAACATTGCCTCTGGTCAAGGCCTCACCGAGTTTCAGCCGCAGAAAGGTGCTTGAGGTATAGCGCGTGACATCCAGATAATGCCGGTCCATCAGGCCCTTGACCATGCCGATGTATTCATCCGCCAGTTCCGGAACAATGTTGAAACGATCATAGTTGACAATCGCATTAACCTTGTGGCCGATGCAGGCCAGTTTTTCTTCGACACCTGCATGTATCTTCTCAATGTCCGCTTCAGTACGCACCGTCAGACCCTCGAAGTTGATAAAGAACAGATTGCCGTCCGGGTCGTATTCGAGTCTCTCTGCAAAAGGCATTTCAAGCATTGCAGGGCGTAAATTCATTGCTCCTTCCGCAAAAATTCGTGGATCCATCAAGGCGGGCGCACTATTGATCACAGGGCGAAAGGCCATGTGGGCAAGTATGTCTTTTTCAAGGTCGATACCGGGTGCAATCTCGATCAGTTCGAGCCCTTCCGGGCAGAGACGGAACACACAGCGTTCGGTGATATACAACACGGTTTTGCCGCGCTTCGAGGCTTCGATACCACTGAAGCTGCGGTGCTCGACGGCATCGACAAATTTCATGGCCTTGCCATCATGCAAAATGGCAAACTTGCCACCTTCGATAGCTATCTCCAGCTCGCCTGCGGTGAAGGTGCCCACGAAAACCACCTTTCTGGCGCTTTGCGAGATATTGATGAAGCCGCCGGCTCCGGCCAGTCGCGTACCGAACTTGGAAACATTAAGGTTTCCCTGACAGTCTGCCTGTGCCAGACCCAGGAAGGCGACATCCAGACCGCCGCCGTCATAGAAGTCAAACTGACTGGGCTGATCGATGATTGCCTGAGTATTCACTGCCGCACCGAAACTCAGGCCGCCAGCCGGTATGCCGCCAATGACACCGGGTTCGGCGGTCATCGTCATCAGATCGATAATCTTTTCTTCGGCAGCGACCGAGGCGATGCCTTCCGGCATGCCTATACCCAGATTGACCACCGCATTTGCCTTGAGCTCCAACGCCGCTCTACGCGCAATGATCTTGCGCTCGCTCATCTGCATCACTGGAATCGAGGACATCGGCACCTTCAATTCACCGGAATAGGCCGCACTATACTGCTCGATGAAGGTCTGCATATGGTATTCAGGCTTTTCTGCCACTACCACGCAATTGACCAGAATCCCGGGAATAACCACCTGGCGGGAACTCAGGGTGCCACGCTCGGCGATACGTTCGACCTGGGCGATCACGATACCGCCACTATTATGTGCCGCCATGGCAATCGCCAGACCCTCCAGCGTCAGGGCTTCCTTCTCCATGGTAATGTTGCCATCGGGATCGGCGGTAGTGCCGCGAATGATGCCGACATGGATGGGGAAGGCCTTGTAGAACAGATATTCTTCGCCGTCGATTTCCATTAAACGAACCAGATCGGCCGTGGTTTTTTCATTGAGTTTGCCCCCGCCGAAGCGCGGATCGACAAAGGTGCCAAGACCAATGCGCGTCAAGGTGCCCGGCTTTCCGGCTGCGATGTCGCGGAACAGGTGGGTGATCACCCCCTGTGGCAGGTTCCAGGCTTCGATACGGTTAGCTACCGCCAGTTTTTGAAGCTTGGGTACCAACCCCCAGTGCCCGCCGATCACCCGGCTCACCAGCCCTTCATGGCCTAGATGATTCAGGCCGCGCTCTTTACCGTCACCCTGTCCTGCGGCATAAACCAGCGTCAGGTTGCGCGGGCGACCGATGCCATGCATATCGGCCTCGGCGCCTTCGAGGAACAACGCCTCGAGTGCGATCGCGATATTTTCTGGAAAGCCAATACCGACAAAGCCACTGGTGGCGATGGTGTCGCCGTCTCGAATCAGACGCACGGCTTCACGCGCCGTGACGATCTTTCCGGTATCACTGGTACGCAACTGAGCTGCTTGATGCATGGTGACAGACATATTCAATTCCTCATTAAGGTTAAGCTCAGACGACGCCGGTCAGATAGAAAGCGCCGATCACCACAAAGACTGCCGAGGTCTTGATCAGCGTGATGGCGAAGATATCCTTGTAAGAAACGCGGTGTGTCAAGCCGGTAACTGCCAGCAGGGTAATCACCGCACCATTATGTGGTAAGGTATCCATGCCGCCACTGGCCATCGAGGCGACACGGTGGAACACTTCCAGCGGGATGCCGGCAGCGGTTGCGTTCTGGATGAAAGTTTCAGCCATCGCCGCCAGTGCGATGCTCATGCCGCCTGAAGCAGAGCCTGTGATACCTGCCAGCGAGGTGACAGTAATGGCTTCGTTGACCAAGGGGTTTGGGATGCTGGTCAGCGCATTGGCTACTACCAGAAATCCTGGTAGTGCGGCGATGACGGCACCAAAGCCGTACTCGGAGGCGGTATTCATCGAGGCCAGCAAGGCACCGGCAATCGCAGACTTGGAACCTTCGGCAAAGCGCTCCATCACGGTTCTGCCGGAAAAGATGAATACTGTCAGAATGCCGATCAGCAAGGCGCCTTCGACCGACCAGATGGCGGCGATCTTGGATATTTCCTGCACCACCGGTGCCGCTTTGCCGACCACGGCAGGAATAAACGAGTGGCTCTTGCCATAGAGTTCGGGAATGCCAATCGTGAACACCTTGTTCATCACGCCGACCAATACCAGCGGCAGGATCGCGATCCAGGGATTGGCAAGCTTTTCATTTTCGAAGGGAACCGGTTCATTCACCAGATCGCTGCCATATCCCTCACCGGCTGCTGCCGCCTGACGACGACGCCATTCGAGATAAGACAGACCCGCGATGATGATGAACACCGAACCGATGATGCCCAGCATCGGGGCAGCGTAAATATTGGTCTTGAAAAAAGTGGTCGGGATGATGTTCTGGATTTGCGGGGTACCCGGCAGCGAATCCATGGTGAAGGTGAAGGCACCCAGTGCGATGGTTCCCGGGATCAGGCGTTTGGGAATATCGCCCTGTCTGAACATTTCTGCGGCAAACGGATAGACGGCGAACACCACCACGAACAACGATACCCCGCCATAAGTCAACAGACCGCAGACCGCGACGATGGACAACATGGCTCGCTCGCGCCCGACCATGTCAATTACCGAAGAGACGATGGCTTTGGAAAAGCCGGATAGTTCAATGACCTTGCCAAAGATAGCGCCGAGCAGAAATACCGGAAAATAAAGTTTGACGAAACCGACCATCTTTTCCATGAACAGGCCAGTGAACATCGGCGCTACCAGTCCGGGATCGGTCAGTAACACCGCACCCAGAGCGGCAACGGGTGCAAACAGAATAACACTATAGCCGCGATAGGCGACAAACATCAAAAAACAAAGTGAAGATAAAACGATTAAAAAATCCATGCTGATACTCCCCGGTTGATTTAGTTTTTCCGAGCTTTAAGCAAGTTTAAGCGCAAGCGCCGGATGAACCTATTTAGCAATAAGCAGGCCAGTCGCTGCAACCCCTGCAAAACCGCGATTCCCTGCTGTAGAGCCAGTCAATCGGCTGAAAAGTTGTACGCCTCGCCGCACACCCGGTACGGATAATCGTACAGCGACTCTGGTTGTTTTTAACGGACATGGCAATGATGCCACCCCTTGTAATGAAACCGCCATGTCCGTTTCCCTGATGAACCCACTAGCCACTCCACCAGGTTGCTCAAAGACAGCAACCAAGTGGCTGGTTATCTCCCCATCCCTCTCCCGCAAGCGGGCGAGGGAGAGTAAGTCGCTACGCGTGTTTCACGTTAAGCATTAAACGCGTATTTCTGCTAAAGTGCGAGCCATGAAACAAATGTCCAGTTCCCAGCTTTACCTGCGCCTGCTTGGTTATGTCAAACGCTATTGGACTACCTTTGCGCTATCGATTATCGCCATGGCGGTGACCGCTGCCACCGAACCGTTGTTGCCCGCCTTGATGAAACCCATGCTGGACGGTACCTTTGTACATAAGGATGACACCGTCATTACCTGGGCGCCGCTGATTATTCTAATTATTTTTCTCGTCAGAGGCATTGCCGGCTTCGTTGGAACCTATGCAATCGGTTGGGTAGGCAACAAGGTAGTCATGGATTTGCGTGAAGAAATGTTTAAAAAGCTGTTGACGCTGCCTACCTCTTTTTATGACGACCATGCCACAGGCAACCTGATTTCAAAACTGACTTTCGATGTGACTCAGGTAACCGCCGCCGCTACTAATGTGGTCACCGTTAGCATACGCGACACCATTATCATCCTGGGATTGCTGGGCTGGCTATTTTATCTGAACTGGAAACTCACGTTGCTCAGCCTGATCATGCTGCCGGTAATTGCAATCGTGATACGCATTATCAACAAGCGCCTGCGTAATTCCAGTCGTGATTCGCAACGGGCCATGGGCGACATCACGCAGGTGATCGAGGAAAGTATTACGGCGCACAAGGTGGTCAAACTTTTTAGTGGTCAGCAATATGAACAGGATCGTTTTAACAGTCAGGCCAACTGGGTGCGTCGTTACACCATGAAGCAGGCCATGGCCGCTGCCGCAAATGTACCGATCGTACAATTGATTGCAGCGGCAGCGCTGGCGGTCATCGTTTATCTGGCCACCGTGCAGTCTAAAAGCGACGAAACGACCGTAGGCGGATTTCTTTCTTTCATCGCTGCGATGCTGATGCTCACCTCTCCCTTGAAGCGACTCACCGGTGTCAGCGAATTCATGCAGCGCGGCCTGGCGGCTTCTGAAAGCATTTTTGAATTGCTCGACACGCCTGGTGAAATAGATAAAGGAACGATCCGGCTAGGCCGTGCCAAGGGAAATATCGGTTTCGAAAGGGTGTGCCTTTCCTATGGAAAAGACGATCGATATGCGTTACGCGACATTTGCCTGGAAATTCCTGCCGGTCAGGCAATCGCGCTGGTCGGTGCCTCCGGCAGCGGTAAAAGCACCCTGGCCAACCTGGTGCCGCGCTTTTATCTGCCGACTTCAGGTCATATCAAGTTGGATGGTCATGATCTTGCCGAGCTCAGACTTTCGAGCTTGCGTGCCAATATTGCACTGGTCAGTCAGGAAGTGGTGCTATTCAACGACACGGTGGCCGCCAATATTGCTTACGGTCAGATGCGCGAAGTCAGTGATGCCGAAATCATCGCCGCCGCGCAAGCCGCGCATGCAATGGAATTTATCAGCGACATGCCGCATGGCCTGCAAACCCTGGTAGGTGAAAAAGGGGTGCGGCTTTCCGGCGGACAGCGCCAGCGTATCGCCATTGCACGCGCCATACTCAAGGATGCGCCTATCCTGATTCTCGACGAAGCCACTTCCGCACTGGATAGCGAATCCGAACGTCATGTTCAGGCAGCACTGGAAACCTTGATGCAGGGTCGCACCTCATTGGTCATCGCGCACCGTCTTTCGACCATTGAAAAAGCGGATCGTATCGTCGTATTGCAAAAGGGTGAAATCGCAGAAATCGGTACGCACCGCGAGTTATTAGCCTTAAATGGAGTGTATGCACAGTTGCACAGCATACAGTTTGCGGCGATGAATGCGTCTGAAAGTTGACTCAGGCGCAGCAATAGCCTAAATTACGCAGCTCAATTCAACTTCCAGGAGATAAGCATGGCCGTTCTAGTAGGTAAAGCAGCACCCGATTTCACCGCAGCCGCCGTATTGGGCAATAACGAGATCAATGGAACCTTCAACCTGAAGAGTCAAATCAGCGGAAAATATGCGGTAATTTTCTTTTACCCGCTGGATTTCACCTTTGTCTGCCCCTCAGAATTGATCGCTTTCGATCATCGTCTTGAAGAATTCCAGAAACGTAATGTCGAAGTCATCGGTGTTTCCATCGATTCGCACTTTACTCACCTTGCTTGGAAAAATACCCCCGTGAATAACGGCGGCATAGGCCAGGTTCGCTATCCGCTGGTAGCCGACATCAAACATGAAATCTGTAAAGCCTATGATGTGGAAGCGGCGGGTGGCGTCGCTTACCGTGGCTCTTTCCTGATCGACAAGAATGGCGATGTGCGTCATCAGGTGGTCAATGATCTGCCGCTGGGTCGCAATATTGATGAAATGCTGCGCATGGTTGATGCATTGCAATTCACCGAAGAACACGGCGAAGTCTGCCCGGCTGGCTGGAGCAAAGGCAAGGCAGGCATGAATGCTTCGACCGCAGGTGTTGCAAAATATCTGGCTGATCACGCCAAGGATCTGTAACAAAGGTTTATTCAGGCATTAACAAGGGCGCGGTTGATTGCGCCCTTTTCCAATTGTTGAGGTAAGTCATGCTGCTCTGGTTTGTGATCGCCTACTGGATAATTTCTGTAGGGATCGGTCTTTATGCCGCTACCCGTGTACACAACACCAGGGACTTTGCGATAGCCGGTCGCAGCCTGCCTTTCTCCATCGTGACCGCAACCGTTTTTGCGACCTGGTTTGGCTCTGAAACCGTCTTGGGTATTCCTGCCACCTTTCTCAAAGAAGGTCTGCACGGGGTGGTCGCCGACCCTTTCGGCGCTTCAATGTGCCTGATTCTGGTGGGGTTGTTTTTTGCCGCCCCGCTATACCGGATGAATCTGCTGACCATCGGTGACTTTTACAAGAAAAAGTTTGGCCGCAAGGTAGAAGTGCTGACCACACTGGCGATCGTCATTTCCTACCTAGGCTGGGTGGGCGCACAGATCACCGCACTCGGACTGGTATTCAATGTCGTGTCAGGCGGAGAAATCAGCAAACTGGCCGGGATGTGGATAGGCTCCGGCACGATACTCATTTATACTTTTTTTGGCGGAATGTGGGCGGTAGCGATAACCGATTTCATTCAAATGATCATCATCGTCATCGGCATGCTATATATTGGCGGCTCGGTCAGCAGTCTGGCTGGCGGTGTAGGCGTAGTGGTAAAGCATGCGCTTGAAGCAGGAAAATTCGACTTCTGGCCTACCTTGAACCTCAAGGAAATCATCGCCTTTGCCGCCGCATGGCTGACCATGATGCTGGGTTCAATCCCGCAACAGGACGTGTTCCAGCGGGTGCAGTCGTCCAGAACCGAGAAAATTGCGATCTGGGGGGCAGTTTTCGGCGGAAGTCTGTATTTTATCTTCGCCTTTGTGCCGATGTTTCTGGCTTATTCCGCGACGCTGATCGATCCGCAAATGGTCAGCGGCCTGATCGATGCCGATCCGCAGATGATCCTGCCCACACTGGTATTAAAACATGCGCCCCTGTTCGCGCAAGTGATGTTTTTCGGCGCATTACTTTCTGCGATCAAGAGCTGCGCCTCGGCAACTCTGCTGGCACCCTCCGTCACCTTTTCCGAAAATATCCTCAAGCCGATGTTGGGGCATAAACTTTCCGACCGCCGCCTGCTGGTTGCGATGCGCCTGGTCACGGTCGTGTTCACCCTGCTGGTGACGATTTATGCAATGAATTCCAAGGCGAGCATTTTCAAGATGGTCGAAAATGCCTACCAGATTACGCTGGTGGCGGCCTTCATCCCGCTAGTGGCTGGGGTATACTGGAAGCGTGCCACTGCCCAGGGCGCACTGTCTTCAATCTTTTTCGGTTTGATGGTCTGGCTGGCAATTCTGATTTTCGGTGAGGAGGATCCTTTTGTTCCGGCACAGTTCGCCGGACTGATAGCCAGCGCACTGGGTATGCTGGCAGGCTCGCTCTTACCAAATAGACTGATCAAACCGCTGCCTGCAGAACCTGAACATACCGCCATCCATCATCAGGCGGCCAGCCATACCGGTCATGTTGCGAAATCGCACCAACGGACATAGCTGCGAATTCGCACTAACGGACATAGCAATGAATCCACCCCTTATTAATGAAACCGCCATGTCCGTTCCCCTGAGGAACCCACTAGCCACTCCACTTTGTTGCCAAAAGACAGCAACCAAGTGGCTGGTTATCTCCCCATCCCTCCCCCGCAGGCGAGCGAGGGAGAGTAAGTCGCTACGCGTTTTTTACGTTAATAATGGCTGAATGTCACATTACTGTCACAAATCTTTAATACTCTCGGAATCTCCTCTAAAGATTGAAGGTGTAGCCTTGAGTGCCAAAATATTAATTGTGGAAGATGAACCGGCGATACAGGAATTATTATGTTTCAACGTGCTGCAGGCAGGTTTTCAGGCGTTGTGTGCCGCAGATGCCGACAGTATGTGGCTGCAGATTCAAAATAACCTCCCAGATTTGATATTGCTGGATTGGATGCTGCCGAATACCAGTGGTGTGATTCTCGCCAGGCAACTGCGTTCCCAGGATGCTACCCGGAATATCCCGATTATCATGCTGACCGCACGCGGCGAAGAGCGCGACAAGATTATGGGCTTGGAAGCGGGTGCGGATGATTACATAACCAAGCCCTTTTCTCCGCGAGAACTGTTGGCGCGCATTCGTGCCATATTACGTCGCCATGCACCCCCAATACCGGATAAAATGGTGAGCGCCGGTGGTCTGGTGCTCTCGCCTTCCTCGCATCGCGTGACTGCCCATGACAAGGCGATTGAACTGGGACCGACGGAATTTCGACTGTTGCATTTTTTCATGACCCATGCCGAGCGGGTTTATAGCCGCACACAATTACTCGATCAGGTATGGGGCACACAGGTATTCGTCGAGGAGCGCACGGTAGATGTCCATATACGCCGTCTGCGCGCAGCGCTGGAAGAAGCGAAGATGGACGGCTTGATTCAAACGGTACGTGGTAGCGGTTATCGGTTTTCAGTAAATTAGATTCATCGGAGAATATATTGCAGGGATTCTGGTTTCGTTTAAGCATACCCATCGAGATTGTCTCTCTAATTGCCTTGATAGTATGGGGCTTCCTTTCGGCTACCTATGCCTTGCTGTTTACGGTACTGGCGATGTTGCTGCTGATGGCGCTACATGCCAGACAGCTTTATAAACTGGAAAAGTGGCTACATGACGCACGCATAGAAACCATACCCGATGCACCCGGCAGTTGGGGTGAAGTTTTTTCGCTGCTTTACAGAATGGTAAAACAGCATAACCAGACCAAACTTGAGCTATCCCACGAACTTCAGCATATGGAACAGGCGACTGCCGCTTTGCCTCAAGGAGTGGCGATCCTGAACGAATCAAATCGCATCGAATGGAGCAATCCACTGGCGCAACTGCATTTCGCGCTGGATCCCAAACATGATTACATGCAGGACATCACTTACCTGGTACGCCAGCCAGAGTTCATTAATTACTTGCATGCAGACAATTTTACAGAACCGCTGGTGATGAGACCGGCTCGCCATGACGATCTGGTATTATCCATCAAGCTGATTCCTTACAGTATTAACAAACGATTGCTAATCAGCCAGGACATCACACAACTGGAACGTATCGAGGCGATGCGCCGCGATTTTGTGGCCAACGTTTCGCATGAACTGCGCACGCCGCTGACAGTGGTAAACGGTTTCGTGGAGAATCTCCAGGATATGCCCGATCTCAACCTGGAAAATTCGCAGCGCGCGCTGCAATTGATCGCCGAACAGACCCACCGCATGGAGAATCTGGTTGCCGATTTGCTGACCTTGTCGCGTCTGGAAAACGAGCAGAGCCGATTGTTGGAAGAAACGGTGGATATGACCGAGATGCTAAATGGCCTCTATCGCGAAGGCAGGGTGCTCAGCGCTGGCGTACATAGCATTCATCTTGAAATTGCCAGCGATGCCAAATTGCTAGGAAATCGCGAAGAATTACACAGTGCGTTTGGCAATTTGCTGAGTAATGCGATACGCTATACGCCCAAGGGTGGTAGTATATTTCTGAGCTGGTTATTACGCGGCAATCAGCCGGTATTTTCAGTGCAGGACAGCGGCATCGGCATTGCGGCGCAGCATATCCCGCGTCTGACGGAACGTTTCTACCGTGTAGATCGCAGCCGCTCCCGCGAAACAGGCGGAACCGGTCTTGGTCTGGCGATCGTCAAGCA
>CAIRBC010000296.1 GCA_903876685.1 uncultured Nitrosomonadales bacterium
CCGCACGACTGACACCGATTTTTGTTTTTTCTCGGTGGATTTGGAAGCTGCTTTAGCTTTCGCGCTCATTGCTGAATGCTACAATGACCGGCAAACATTGACGGCGCGAAAAAACAGAAAAAATGTAGACTTTGGAAGCCATGCCGGACCTAGGGTTGGCTTTGCAGCATTGGACATTCTGACTCAAATTATCTAATAGCAAACCATCCGAAAAGTCGCCACATTGGCGGCATCTGTACATAGAACACTGTATATAATTGAATTAAAATAAAAAAAAGCAAAAACGCTAGAAATAGTTTAATTGTGTTTTTCAGTTATAATTTTTTTTACTTACACCCTTACCAACGCCCACATTGATCAAGATGGAGCGATGCAATGAATAGCATAAAAAATTTTTCAAAAATCCGTCGCTATATATTTACCAACGGACTTGGTTTGTTTGCGGGAGGACTCGGTGCAAACTTCTTATTCAGCAATTATAAAACTGCTAATGCTGTGGAACAAAATAATATAAAAGAGTCACCGTCAGAAGTTAAAGAAATGCATATTTGCGCTCCAGTCAGTGGTTATATCATGGTTACTCAACCAACTCCTAGCTCAGTAAAATCTGGAGATATACTATTTCGTTATGACACTAAATCATCAGAACTAGATATTGCTGCCGCCAATGCAGCATTTGAAATATTGAGGAGGGTAAATGACCGGCTGGATATTATCGACAAAAATAGTTCTGGCGAGCAGCGTAAATCAAGACAAGCTGCCGTATATGCAGCAGAGAAAATGGTTGAGGTGTACGATAAGTACTATAAACTTTTAAATGATGAAGAAAAGCAATTTGGAACGGTAGTTTTTGAAAAACTCTTCTTTTCCAAGTTTATTCCAAAAAGTGCTCGTGTCTACGCATCATCTACCCGACTTGGGTTAGCACAAATAGAACGAGGCTTTGATGAAGCAAGGGTTATATTGCCAAGCATGATTTCATATGTAGAAGCGATTCACAACAACGTTATGAAGCAACATGAACTATTAACCGTTCATGCTACAAAGGATGGATTACTTACATTTAAAAAGATTACAGATGGATGGGTGGATCAAGGTACAATACTTGCCAGCTATCCTATTTCATTACACCAGCCAAAAAAAGTGGTGACCTCACCTATAAGTGGGGTATTGCAATCAATTCATGTTAGCAATGGCTCAATAACAAAGTCTGGATCTGTTATCGCAACTCTAGATCAAAGCGGTGAGGACTTACAACTGCTCCAACTCTCTCTGATTGATAATCAGCTTGATCTTGCTCTGAAAAGGCTTTCACCTGAGGCTATGGCTGTGAAAAGAGACGCTCTTGACTGCAAGTTAAAAGCGCTACAGGCAAATTATGATTATAGGAAAGAAGTATATGATAAAACTTACCTAAATTATGGCTTAGGGTTAACAGACTTAGAGCATGTCCTACCTACCGAAGCCGCCGTTTATCAAGCTACAGCTGAACTCATGCCAGCTAAAGCAGAGAGTTCTGTAATTGATTTACTTGTAAATGGAGCTGAAAAAAACATAGATGCTTATAAGAACATTATTAGCTTAAAGCGCAAGCTAATTCAAAGTCAAAGAGACCATCGAGTTATTTTAGCACCGATTACAGGGACTTTGGTTTGGTATGTAACAGAAGGTTCATTTGTGGAAGCCGGGACACTGATAGCAGGAATTATGTAAATGGACGATCAATTTGACTATGATGAATTTGTAAGGAAGGCCATCAACGCTGAAATAGAGGCCATTATGATCGGTTTGTCGCAGGAATACAAAAGAATCTCTGAGAATCCATATATACTTGCAGCAGGTACTAGCGCTACTAGCGCACTAATATTGGCGCTTGCTATCCCCTCTATGTACAATATAGGAATATTGTCAGGTGTAGTGGCCGTAATGGGAGCTAGTACAGGGGTTGGCGGACTAGCTATGGGTCTTGCAGAACTCATAACTGCGGCCACAACTGATAGAGGAAGTTTTCAGCGCATGCATGATATTGCTAGTTTAGGATTAGATTATACAAGCAATCCACCTAGTTTGATTCTTGGAACTATAGGCTCTGTTGTATCCAAAGACTCGAATCTAGGATTTAAGACTGGTGTTGAGCTTGGAAAGCTTATTTCAGGAGTTCATGATACATTTCAAGGTATTAATGAGATATTATCAAAGGACGTCTTCGGTGAAGTGGATATAATATCTGGTTTAATAAGTTTACAAGCAGTTGAGTATTCTGTTTTATTACAAGCGATTCAAACACCTCGCTTTTCTGCGTCACGGAGCTCAAGCGATAATCCGAGCAGACATTCTCAAACTGCAAGTACACAGCGAGAACGTAATCTGTCCGAGGATATCAATACCGAAAATGCTCTACGCGAAGCACATATGTCTGCAATAACAAAAATTATCGCACAACGGGAGCAAGAGAATAGAAACCAAGTGGATCGCAATCGCATTGAGAAACAGAAAACTGAGCTTAACCAATATAATATTTATAAGTCTATTTCTAAAAATGCTGAAAATGCAGCTGATCAGGCCCGTAAGCGCGCTGGAGCATCTCCGACACCACAAGCACAACAAGAGGCGCAAGATGCTTCAACGAGAGCAGCCGCTGCAAAGGACATCAAGAATATTTATGGGCAAGCCATTGGGTTTGGTTGGGGTGGCGAGGCAGGAGATGACGATTATTTTGACTCTCCTAGTCCAGAAGATTCAATTATGGTTATACCATAATGAGTGGTTACAAACACACGCTTGCACTCAGCGTTCTAGAACGCATCTGTGGACACTGCGCACTGTTTTTGCCCGTACAAAGCAATTCATAGCTATTTTTGTCCATCCCGTCAAATTCGATGGGTTGGGTAAAAACAGCCAATTTCTGTCAGGTATGTTTTGGGTTTCGTTCAGGTCCAAAGGTGCGTCTTTCAGCTTAAACGTTCTCGATTAAGAATAAAGAAAAACATTAGACATTTCGGTACGTCTGTATAGTGTTCAACACCGAAGACAGCCGCTCTTGCTAGCGGTTTTTTTCGATCCAATTGCTACCCAAAATCCATTTGTTTGGAGAAGATAAATGACCGATATTGTTAGCTCACCTGTCAGTGTTTTATTGCAAAACCGAAATATCCCTTTCGAGCAAATCGTGATTCCCTTGTCCCCGGATAAAAAACCGATTCGGGCTTTGGAGGAAATCTTGGGGGAGCTTGGGTTTTTGCCCGGTTCGGTGGTGCGCAGCATCGTGTTCCGCACCGATGCCGAAAGCTATATTCTGCTCGCCATTGCCGGAACGATCAAAGCCGACTGGGGTGTGCTACGAAAGCATTTGAACGAGCGTCGCTTGACGCTGGCCGACCCCTCCCAAGTCGCAGAACACACCGGGTATGTGATTGGCGCAGTGCCGCCATTGGCTTTGCCTGAAAGCATCCGTGTGCTGGCCGACGAGTCGCTGAAAACCTATGAGAAGTTGATTATTGGCAGCGGCGTGTTGGGTTATGCGTTTGGGTTGAGCGGTGCGGCGGTGTGTGAACTGATGAAAGAGGCCGAATTTGGGGTGTTTGGGAAGGCTACTGAATAGCACACTCCCGTTCTGGCTGCATTCACTCGGCTGTTTCACCCAACAATGTGTAGACGGTTGACTGTCCAATGCCATTTGTTGAGTAGCCTTGCCAGATGGAACCATTTCTCTCTTTCAGATTTTCGCCACGCGAAAAAACAATAAAAACAATTTACAAAAATACAAGCAAATAAGTGTAGACCATAGAAAACTTGTTATCTAATATAACAGTCTATGAACACAACAACACTGCAAGCATTAGACACATTCGGCAAGCGGCTCAAGTACGCCATGAAAGTTCGGGATGTCTCCCAGGCTGAACTTGCGGGTGTCATAGGTTTAAAGCAACAGGC
>CAIRBC010000297.1 GCA_903876685.1 uncultured Nitrosomonadales bacterium
GGCTCGCTACGCGATCACGACCTAATTTTATTCGTTAGGCGCATTTGTTCGCCGTAACCCGATTTTTTCGTTGACCTCACTATTGAATATTTTACAATAGCTGCATACTTACCGAGATACTTGACCATGAAACCAGTCGCCATTTTTCGTCATTCACCCGCAGAAGGGCCGGGTTTTTTTAGCGAATTTCTCGATGTACGGCAAATTCCCTGGCAGTTATTTGCCATCGATAGGCATGATTCGTTGCCCGGTTCTGCAGTCGCTTATTCCGGCCTGGTTTTCATGGGTGGACCGATGAGTGTAAACGACGATTTGCCGTGGATAGCACAGGAGTTGGAATTGATTCGCGATGCGATGGCCAGGCAGATTCCGGTATTGGGGCATTGTCTGGGCGGGCAACTCATGTCCAAAGCGCTGGGTGCGGAGGTAACCGCCAATGGGGTAAAGGAAATCGGTTGGGGTTTGGTCAGCGTGGCTGAAGGCGCGCAACACTGGTTCGGGGAGGTGCAGCAATTTTATGCTTTTCATTGGCATGGTGAAACTTTCAGCTTGCCGCAAGGCGCTTTGCCTCTGTTATCCAGCCAGTTTTGTAGCAATCAGGGGTATGCGATTGCTAAACATCTGGCCTTGCAATGTCATGTGGAAATGACTGAATCGATGATTGCTGCCTGGTGTGAAAATGGCGCTGAGGAACTGGTAAATGTCTGCGCCAGCGTACAATCGGCCAGTGAAATTCAGCAGCAAACGCATTTGCCGCAGTTGCAGGAAATGGCAACACGTCTGTATTCTCGATGGATTACCGGTTTATCAGGTTGAAGTCAAGGTTGACCCATTGACGGGCACGGGTTAGGATGCGGGTGAATCGATACTTTTGATTCAAAGCCACCCGATAATTATACAGGAGAATTTTATGAAGAAATTGATCGCACTGATTTGCCTGGCATTCGCTTTCTCGACTCAGGCCTTTGCTGGTGCCCAGCAGGAAAAGATGAAAGGTTGCAATGCGGAAGCAAAAGGCATGAAAGGTGATGAGCGCAAGGCGTTCATGAGCAAATGTCTGAAAAAGGATTATGTGCTGAAGTCAGATGCTGCGCCAGCCAAGGCTGAAGCCAAGCCCGCAGCCAAGGCAGAAGCAAAAGCAGAAGCCAAGCCTGCAGCCAAGGCAGAAGCAAAAGCAGAAGCCAAACCCGCAGCCAAGGCAGAAGCCAAACCCGCAGCCAAGGCAGAAGCCAAACCAGCGGTTGATGCCAAGCCGGTAGCCAAGGCGGACGCTGCCCCGGTTAAGCAACAGGATAAAATGAAAAATTGTAATGCCGAGGCAAAAACCAAGGAACTGAAGGGCGATGAGCGCAAGAAGTTCATGAGCACCTGTCTCAAGGGTTAAGCGCAAGCTTGCACAGTGAACGCGCCTTCAGGCGCGTTTTTCATTGATGCCGTATAATCCACAGCAGCTGTTAATTTAACAATACCGGGCATGATCAGAAAATTTCTAAAACGCGTCTTTGGCAAATCCGCAAAAATAAAATCGGCTGGTAATTCAAAGGTAATTCCTTTTGAGTTGCATGGTGTGGCGCGCCTGCAGATCAGTTATGGCGCACTGAAAGTCACCGATGGCCTACAGGCGGCGGGCTTCAAGGCCTACGTGGTCGGCGGCGCAGTGCGCGATTTGCTGCTTAAGCGTATTCCGAAAGATTTTGATGTGGCGACCAATGCGACTCCCGAAGAGGTGCGCCGCTTATTTCGCCGCTCGCGTATTATCGGGAGGCGTTTTCGTCTGGTGCATGTGATGTTTGGCGAAGACATCGTCGAAGTTTCTACCTTCAGGAGCATGATCGAAGCCGTGGATGCGCAAACAGACGAACATGGACGTTTGTTACGCGATAATCAGTTCGGCGATCAGGAGCAGGATGCGGCCAGGCGTGATTTCACCGCTAACGCGCTGTTTTATGATCCGTCTTCACAGGATATTTACGATTATCATGAGGGCTATGCCGATACCAGGAACAGCGTGCTGCGCATGATAGGGCCGCCGGAAGTGCGTTATCGTGAAGACCCGGTGCGTATGCTGCGCGCGGTGCGGCTATCGGCAAAACTGGGTATGCAGATCTATTCGGATACCGCCAAGCCGATTTTTGCCTTGAAAGGATTGCTGGACAATGTCCCGCAAGCGCGCTTGCTCGACGAAGTGCTGAAAATGCTGTTGTCCGGTCATTCTGTGGAATGTATACATAAGTTGCGCGAGATGGACTTGCATCATGGTCTGTTGCCCTTGCTTGACGTGATACTGGAACAGCCGATGGGCGAGAAATTTGTGCTGCTGGCGTTACGCAATACCGATGAACGTCTGAGTCAGGAAAAAACGGTTTCACCGGCTTTCCTGTTCGCCTCGTTACTCTGGCATGAAGTGCTGGCCGCATGGAATATCCGCGTTGAACAAGGCGAACGCCCGGTGGGCGCCATGCATGCGGCGATGGATGAAGTGCTGGGCAGACAGAAGGCGCAGCTTGCGATCCCGCATCGTCATGATGCGGTGATGAAGGAAATCTGGCTGTTACAGCAACGATTCTCGCAACGTTCAGGGCAACGCCCGTTCCGCCTGCTGGAACAACCGCGCTTTCGCGCTGCCTATGACTTTCTGCTGTTGCGCTGTGCCAGCGGCGAAG
The DNA here is from genome assembly GCA_903876685.1 of uncultured Nitrosomonadales bacterium. Taxonomy (GTDB): domain Bacteria; phylum Pseudomonadota; class Gammaproteobacteria; order Burkholderiales; family Gallionellaceae; genus Gallionella. The sequence continues at coordinate 2,664 of CAIRBC010000297.1, forward strand.
TTGAGGAAGAGCTCGGATTATGGTGGGATGAGTTTCAGAGTGCAAATGCCGAGCGGCAGGCTGAAATGTTGCAACCGGAGCAGGCAGGCGACAAGAAACGCCGCCGCAAGCCGCGCAAAAAGCCTGTGTTAACGGACGTGCCTGCATAATGGCTATTGCCTACATTGGTCTGGGCAGTAATCTGGAAAATCCCGGTAGGCAGTTGCAAGCAGCCTTTGCTGCTCTGGCTGGTTTGCAGGATACCCGTTTACTCGCTCGTTCATCACTATACCGCAGTGCACCGGTCGGCTTTGCGGATCAACCGGATTATGCCAATGCAGTCGCGAAAATCATTACCGAGTTGCCTCCGCAGCAGTTGCTGCAAGCCTTGTTGCTGACTGAGCAAGCGCAAGGTCGTGAACGCTCCTTTCGCAATGCCCCGCGCACGCTGGATCTGGATGTGCTGTTGTATGATGACTTGCAATTGGAAGCGCACGAGCTGATCATTCCCCATCCGCAGATGCATCTGCGCGCCTTCGTGTTGCAACCCTTGCTGGAAATTGCGCCTGATATCGTGATACCCGGCATAGGTCGTGCTGAAGCAGCCTTTGCAAACTGCAGAGATCAGGTGCTGCAGCTTGATTATGTCGACTGATTTCTGTATACAGTGCGGCAGATTTTTTAGCCGGAGGGAACAATGAGAACCACGATGACCACCTTGCGTCAGATGCACAGCAAAGATGAAAAAATTGCCATGCTGACCTGTTATGACGCCAGTTTTGCGGCGTTGCTCGAAGCACAGGGTGTCGATGTACTGTTAATCGGTGATTCCTTGGGCATGGTGCTGCAAGGATATGAAACCACCTTGCAGGTTTCACTGGCCGATATGCTTTATCATACCGCCTGTGTGGCGCGCGGGGCGGCGAAAGTGTTCATTATCACGGATATGCCGTTTGGCACCTCTCAGATAAGCCCGCAAAAAACCTTTGCTCATGCCGCAAGGCTAATGGCTGCCGGTGCACAAATGGTCAAGATTGAAGGGGGTGCTGAGATGGCGGAAACCGTCAGTTTTCTGACTACGCGCGGCATACCGGTATGCGGCCACATCGGACTCACGCCGCAATCGGTGCATCAATTAGGGGGTTATCGTGTGCAAGGCAGAGAGTCTGTCGCTGCACGCCGGTTGCTGGAAGATGCGGTAACGCTTGAACAGGCAGGAGCCGCTATGCTGGTGCTGGAAGCGATACCTGCTCTGCTGGCAGCAGAAATAACGGCTCAGCTGAGTATTCCAACCATTGGTATCGGTGCGGGGGTGGGTTGCTCGGGTCAGGTATTGGTGTTGCACGATATACTCGACATCTATCCCGGCAAGCGGGCGCGTTTCACTAAAAATTTCATGCAAGGCTCTGAAAGTATTGCAAAGGCAGTGGCGAGTTATGTGGCCGAAGTGAAATCCGAAAAATTCCCGGCGCTAGAGCACGGTTTCTGACGGTCGCTTAAGACAGGAATTTCTTATGGAAATGAAAGCCATCAATTCTGGCAAATTGCGCGCAATCGGTTATGATGCGCGCGCTCGGCTACTGCAAGTTAAGCTCGATTGCGGCAGTGTACTGCAATATAGCGGTGTCGGCGATGAAGTTTGGCGCCGCCTCAGCAGTTCGGGTGCTGCCTGGAGTTATTATCGCGACAACATCGAAGATGAATATAGCGCAAAACGTATTTCTGCGAATGCGTCTGCGAAGTCGCTGGATGATTTGTTTAACAAGCTCGCGTAGTCTGAAGGGAGTTAATTAGTTGAGATTGATTAGAAAAATAGATGAATTACGCGTCTGCCTTGCCAGTGAGCGCGCGATTGCTTTTGTACCGACCATGGGGAATTTGCATGAAGGGCATCTGGATCTGGCCAGGCAGGCCAGGAACTACGGAGATTGCGTGGTGGTGAGCATTTTTGTCAATCCGCTGCAATTTGGCCCTGCCGAAGATTTTGACGATTATCCGCGCACCCTGGATGCCGATTGTGCCAGCCTGCAAGGACTGGCAGATATTGTATTTGCGCCGTCAATCAATGAAATGTATCCTGTACAGCAGTCTGTTTATGTCGATCCGCCGCCGATTGCCAATGAATTATGCGGCGCTGCGCGTCCCGGTCATTTTCGAGGCATGGCAACGGTGGTGCTGAAGCTGTTTAATATCGTCAATCCTGCGGTTGCCTTGTTCGGCAAGAAAGATTATCAGCAATTGCATATCATCCGGCAAATGGCATCGCAGTTGAGTTTGCCGGTTCGTGTGATAGGATGTGAAACGGTAAGAGCCCCTGATGGTTTGGCACTCAGTTCGCGTAACCAGTATTTGAGTGGCACAGAGCGCAGTGAGGCGGTGTTTTTACAGCAATTACTGCAGGATATGAGACACTCCCTGCTGCGAGGCGAGCGTGATTTTGAGCGCTTGCAAAGCAGGGCGGTTGAGGCGCTGGTTGGTCGGGGCTGGCGGGTAGATTACGTGATGGTGCGTAACCAGTCTGACTTGCAACCGGCAAGTCAACCGGAAATTGTGGTATTGGCGGCAGCTAAATTGGGCAAAACTCGTTTGTTGGATAATGTCGAGGTTTTTCTCTCCGCCTGATTGCTATATAATTAACACCCTGTTCGAAAGGGAAGTATCAAATGCAAAGAATCATGCTTAAAGCAAAGCTGCACCGCGTGCACGTCACACACTCTGAACTGAATTATGAAGGTTCCTGCGCGATCGATGATGATCTGCTGGATGCTTCGGATATCAGTGAATATCAGCAAATTGATATTTACAATGTCACTAATGGTGAGCGTTTTACGACCTATGCCATCCGCGCCCAACGTGGTTCAGGCATCATTTCCGTCAATGGTGCGGCTGCGCGCAAGGCAGCCCCCGGAGATCTGCTGATCATCGCCTGTTATGCCATGTACGACGAGCTGGAGTTGAAAGACTTTGAGCCGCAACTGGTGTATGTGGGCGAACATAATCGCATCGTTGCGCAACGCGGCAAAATTGCGGTGCAGGCTGCCTGACGCTGCTTACTGGAGAACGGGTTGTTTCAATACCCGATCAGTTTTGATGATATTGGATGCATCGCCGATGATAGTCATTCCTGTTACATTGTCTTGCAAGTCGATCAGCAAGAGCGCCTAACGAGGCATAGCCGAAACCAGCACAAGTCCGGCTAGGATTTCGCTACAATATGCACTACCTCTCCCTAAAGGACGAGGTTTCAGGTTGCGTAGGGGAGGGTTTTCAAACCCCTCCCCGCTTAAGTCCACCGGCCTGAAGGTCGGTGACAAGTTGTTGAATGCCGTGCGCGTAGCGAGGTGGTACGGTAATTTCGGTCGTAAATCCTACGTTGATGCCTCACCACTAGACTGGCTTTGGTTTTTTTTATTTTCGTGGGAGTCTATGGGTTAACCGAACATCTGCCATATTTTACAAATAACTTATTTGATAAATAACAATAATTTTGCAGAAAATCGCAAAGTATCAGTGTTTTCAACGATAACTGTATGAAAAAAATTATCGTTGAAATGTATGTTTGCATAGCAGCTCCGTACACGTGGGAGGGCGGCCATCTTGGCCGCCAAGCGGGCTGGAAGCCCGCCCCCCGGTTGGACGAAGTCGCTATCGCGGAGAAATATCATGATGATTTTTTACATTTTCATGTAATTACTCTGTTGTGAAAATCTAATTGACCAAAATTAGGCCGTAACATATTGATTTAATTTGGTGTGTTGGCTGAATTCGATTAATTTCATTTCCGCTTGAGGGGGAGGGTGAGCTGATCGCAGTGCTTTCAAGTTTGCATGATACGGTTGTGCAGGTAATCAAAGACAGTTAATGATGGAAGTTAGGCCAGGCTTACTGGAGAACCGGTTGCTTCAATACTGGATCAGTTTTAATGATATTGGATGCATCGCTGAGGATAGCCATGCCTGCAACATTGTCTTGTAAGCTGATCAGCAATCGTTTACCGTCGATTCTGGTATCGAAGGAACGTGTCCGCTCGAGGTTGAGCACCAGTCTGGTACGCTGGGCAGTCTGGACAATATTACTGCTTAGCAAATTCATTTCAGCGAAACTCTGTACTGATTTTCCCAAATTATTGGTGGTGTTATCGAAGTCGAAAACGATGCGTGGTGGTTCATCGGTGGTAAATCTAGCCGGCAAATTGTCCAGATGCATTGACATTTCCACCGTCACCAGGATGTTTCCATTGTCGTCACGATTCGCCTTCAGTCCCGTTATGCTGTTAAAGGTGGCGGCGAGGCTGGCAATGGTTTGCGCCGAGCCAAGAAAATCTTTGGACCAATTATCATCATTAACAAACTTGGTTTGCGACACCAGCGAGTTTGCAAGGATATATTTGTTCCAGCCCAGCTTGACCAGCAAATCGAGTGCTATTCCATCAGCCTCGCGTGATTGATCGGCTTTGTAGCTGGCGATGGTAATTTTACTGCCGATAAAGGAAGCTGCCGAAGTGGCCGCTGTGGACATCGCCGAGGCAGAAGCGGTCTGAGCTACTGCGGCAGAGCCGCTGAGGAGGTTGGTAACGGGTATGAAAACTGCCGCAAGCACCGAGAACAACATACTGGTCGCAGAATTTTCTTCATGATGGTGAGCGATGATATGTCCCATCTCACGTGCGATCAGAAAGGCCAGTGCTTCTTCACCCAGTTGTAGTTGTTGCACACCGCGGAAAATGACGACGCTACCGGCTGAATTGGAGAGGCTTCCAGGGCTGGACTTTTCCGCAATAATAAATTCAAATTTATCGATATGCTCGTGCAGTTCAGGGTGGATGGCAAAGGCCGCTTGCGCCAGGCGGGTACCCACTCGCAAAACCCTATGTTCGAATTCACGGTTTAGCTCGCATTCATGGCCAAAGCAAGGGGTGTGGGTGTTGGCCTCGGTGACCAGCGATAATTGCATATTCACTTCCGAATAGACTGCGCTCAGGGGTGTCGGCGCAGTCAGTTGCAGGCGACCGGTAGGTGCAGAACTGGAACAGGCGGCGAGTGCCGCACTGGCAATAACTACAAATATGCGAATAACGGTCATTGCACCCTCCCATAAGCATTGCCGAACCAGAGATTGCACTAATATGAGTACTTTTGTCAATCAAATAGATCAAGGGCATGATTATTCCGGTTGAGCGGCAGCTAATTTAAAATCGTGGAATGATTAAGTAAGTGGTATAGCGGTAAGTCAGGGAATTTTAACCTTGGAAGGTCGGCTAACGAACAGCGGTTGCACTACCGGCTAAAATTTTTTATTCGACCACTGAATTCCGGTTTTCCAATCCTGGCGATTTCAAAACAGCACTCACGAGCAGGTAAACAACTGTTCCTACATAGGCACCTGCAATTACGTCACTTAAAAAATGGTATTCAGTCACGATCAGTGCAGCACCAAGGCATAGCCATCCCATTCCATAAAGGGGGCGATAACGCGGATAAAAATGCCATAAAGCCATAAACAAAGGGGTTAAAACCAGCATATGCCCGGAAGGGAATCCTGCAAAACCATCGCTGCCGGCAAACCAGTGGAATTCATAGGAAGTTTGATTACATAACCAGTTTCGTGATTCTGTTTTTCCAAACAACCATTTTAAAAAAGCCTTTATCATCATCGATAAGGGCAGAACTATTCCTGTTAGAAGGCAAAAGAGTTTAAGCCGGTTGTGAATCTTCAGACTAGCCAAATAGATATATATCACTGTGCTGAGACTGGTTAAAATGACCACGGTTGTCAATAACAAATCAGGTATATTTGCCCTTTTGACAAAGGGCGCTTTAGCCATTAGATGTTTGTCAATCCAGGATGCGAGCGGTATATCCAAAAATAATACGCAAAGCGTTACCATGACCACTATCGTCAAGAAAATGATTCCATTCAAAGTGTTCTTGTGGTTCATTTACAAATGGAAGGCGGTCACTATCTTTGGCCTTTGTCCTGATCATGGCCGTGGTATTTGTACAAGGCTGCCATGATGCCGGATAGCAGCAGGCCGAATACGGCGATGATAAAATATATATTTATATCAAGCAGTTGCATTGCGCCATATAGTCCCAGCATGCAGAAGATACTCAGGTTTTCATTGAAGTTCTGTACGGCAATAGAGCGTCCTCCTCCCATCAGCAAGTGGCCGCGATGTTGCAGCAGTGCGTTCATCGGTACCACGAAATAGCCGCCCATTGCGCCGATGACAATGAGCAGCGCTATCGCGAGCGTGCTGTTGCTAACCGGAATCATCAACAAGACTGCCAGACCCATTGCGATGCCTACCGGCAGCACCTTCACCGAGTGCTCAAGTTTAACAAATTTTGCCGCCAGTACCGACCCGATGGCGATGCCGATCGCAACCCAGGCGGTGAGTTTGGCTGCAGCGCTGAAGTCGTAATTCAGTGCGACGGAGGCCCAACCCAGCACCAGTAGACGTAAGGTCGCACCGGCACCCCAGAAAAGCGTGGTTACCGCCAGTGAAACTTGTCCCAATGGGTCTTTCCATAGCAATTTGAAGCAGTGCCAAAAATCCAGGATTAAAAAAATCGGGCTGCGACTCAGTGCTTTATGGTCGATTGCCATTTTCGGGATATACAGGTTGAAAAGTGCAGCGGCTACATAAATAAACAAGATGACGGTGATGGCCAGTTCCGGGGGGGTGTCGATGCCGGTGTCTATCAGCGGCACATCCCACCATAACAACATCGGATTGGAGATACTGGGTGTGATGAGTAAGCCGCCTACTAGCGCGCCAAGCACGATGGCTGCCACGGTCAAGCCTTCCATCCAGCTATTTGCCTTGACCAGTTGGCCAGGCGGTAGATATTCGGTGAGTATGCCGTATTTTGCCGGGGAATAGGCTGCAGCCCCCAAACCTACCAGGCAATAGGCTAACAGGGGATGTATACCTATCAGCATGACCAGGCAACCTGCCAGTTTGATGACATTGCTGATAAACATCACGCGTCCTTTGGGCAGTGAGTCGGCGAAGGCACCGACGAAAGGGGCGAGTACGATGTAGGAAATGATAAAGCTCTGCTGCAATAACGGCGTATGCCAGGCAGGAGAGTTTAAATCCTTGAGTAGCGCTATTGCGGCGAATAGCAGCGCATTGTCGGCGAGCGCGGACAAGAACTGCGCCGTGAGGATAATATAGAAACCTGGATTCATACCGCTTGAGATAAATTATGCAGCCCGATTTATATCACGAAAGCATGTCCCCTGCTATCATTCGCGCCTATTAAATCTTAACGGTGAGTAATTTTTGTGCCACGTCCCATACAAGCTCATATAAATCTCGGCGCTCTGGAGCAGAATTTATGGTTTGCGCGCCGAAAAGCACCCTGTACTCGTATCATGGCCGTGATCAAGGCTAATGGTTATGGACACGGTTTGTCCAGGGTTGCTGAAGCCTTGTCGGCTGCGGACGGCTTTGCGGTGCTGGATATTCTGGATGCAGTTCAATTGCGGGAACTGGGTTTTCGGCAGACAATTTTGTTGCTGGAAGGGGCTTTTACTGCCGAAGACATGGCCCTCGTTGCCCAATATAACCTGGTCTGTACGATTCATAGTGAATGGCAACTTGCACTGCTGGACAGTTATCCGGGACGTGAAAACCTGGATATCTGGCTGAAGATCAACAACGGCATGAACCGCTTGGGATTTACTCCGCCTCAGGCGACCGCCATGTTGGAACAATTGCGGCGTCATCCGGCGGTGCGGGAGATTACCTTGATGACGCATTTTGCCAATGCGGATGAAGCACGTGGGATTGCCGAACCACTCGCGTTGTTCAATGATTTTGCGTCTGCTTTTCATGTGCCGCGCTCTCTGGCCAATTCCGCTGCGTTGTTGCGCTACCCTCAGTCACATGGCGACTGGGTACGTCCCGGTATTATGCTGTATGGTGCATCGCCTTTTGCCGAAACCAGTGCACAGCAACTCGGCTTAAAGCCCGCGATGACGCTCAGCAGTCGCATCATTGCCGTGCAAAATCTGCGTGCGGGTGATGAATTGGGCTACGGTGCACTGTTTCGCGCCGACCATGACATGAAAATAGGTATTGTTGCTTGCGGTTATGCCGATGGATATCCGCGTCATGCTTTAAGCGGTACGCCGCTGCTGGTGGACGGGCAGCCAAGCCGAACGCTGGGGCGTGTCTCGATGGATATGCTGTATGCAGATTTAAGCCGGTTGCCTGGAGCGGGGGTCGGTAGTTCGGTAACTTTGTGGGGTGAGGGTTTGCCGATAGAAGCCGTGGCGGGCGCGGCGGGAACGGTAGGTTATGAATTAATGTGCGCGCTGGCCGCGCGGGTACCGGTTTTGACTTGAATAAGGGGTAGCGTTATGTTGGGTGTTATAGGTGGAAGCGGTGTTTATAATATTTCCGGACTGGAAAATACCCGCTGGGTTAAGGTTGACTCAAGCTTTGGCGAGCCTTCCGATGAGATTCTGGTCGGTGAGTTAGCGGGTTTGTCGATTGCTTTTCTGCCACGTCATGGGCGCGGGCATCGCATTCCTCCTTCCGAGATCAATTATCGCGCCAACATTGAGGCGCTCAAGCGCTTGGGGGTGACCGATATTATTTCGGTCAGTGCGGTGGGTTCCTTGCGTGAGAACTTGATGCCGGGTATGTTCGTGATCGTCGATCAGTTCATCGATCGCACCTTTGCACGCGAAAAGACTTTCTTTGGTACTGGTCTGGTCGCGCATGTTTCGATGGCGCATCCGGTCTGTCAGCGACTGGGAGATCATTTGTATGCAGCGGCTCAAAGTCTCGGTATCCCGGTAATGCGCGGTGGCACTTATCTGGTGATGGAAGGGCCGCAATTTTCCAGCCTTGCCGAGTCCGAACTTTACCGTTCCTGGCAGTGCGATGTGATCGGCATGACCAATATGCCCGAGGCAAAGCTCGCGCGTGAAGCCGAAATCTGCTATGCGACCGTCGCGATGGTCACCGATTATGACTGCTGGCATCCCCATCATGATGACGTGACGGTTGAATTGATCGTGAAGGTGCTGCTCGAAAACGCAGACAAGGCGCGTGCGCTGGTTAAAGCCACGGCGCCGCTGGTACAGGCTGATAGCTGTGCCTGCCGCAGTGCTCTGCAACATGCCATTCTGACCTCGGCGGATGCGCGCGATCCGGCAATGCTTGCTAAACTGTCCGCAGTGGCGGGCAGGGTGCTCAAATAATTTCAATTTTTTATCCAGGAATGACCATGCCTATCAAATCCAGAATTCGTACTGTTCCACACTACCCTAAAAAAGGGATCATGTTTCGCGACATCACCACCTTGCTCAAGGATCCGATTGGCTTGCGCGCTACCATCCAGGAAATCGTCAGTCGCTACAAGTCGATGAATATCGATAAAGTGGTCGGTATCGAGTCGCGCGGTTTTATTGTGGGCACGCCAGTCGCCTATGAGTTGGGTCTGGGTTTCGTGCCGATACGCAAGAAAGGCAAGTTGCCAGCCGAAACGCTGGGGCGGGATTATGATCTGGAATATGGTACGGATCGTATCGAGATTCATCTGGATGCCATTCAAAAGGGTGACCGGGTACTGCTGGTAGATGACCTTATCGCCACCGGAGGCACGGCTGAAGCGGCTACCCGGTTGATTCAGGATATGGGCGGCATCATCGTGGAATGTTGCTTTGTGATCGATTTGCCGGATATCGGCGGACGAGCACGCCTGGAAAAACTGGGGCATACGGTGTATGCGCTGTGCGAATTTTAAGGTGATTGAACCCACAACCACGAATCCTGAGTTCTGAACCATGAAAATTGACAACCTGAATTATCGAACAATCTGGCCGGTAGCCGAGGGCGTCGAAATCATCGATCAGACTCGTTTGCCGCATGTTTTTGCGACTTTAAAACTGACTACCCTGCAACACGCCGAACGTGCCATACGCGAGATGCAGGTGCGAGGTGCTCCCCTGATTGGCGTGACCGCCGCTTATGGCATGGCGCTAGCCATGCGTGAAAGCGCCACGGATGCCGCGTTGGCAGAAGCTTGCCGTGTGTTACTGGCTGCGCGCCCCACGGCGGTCAATCTGCGCTGGGGCGTCGAGAGAATGCGCACCGTGCTGTTGCCGCTCGAACAAAAGCAGCGGGCTCTTGCAGCCTGGCAGTTGGCTGCAGCCATCGCCGACGAGGATGTAGCGATCAATGCCGCTATCGGAACCCATGGTTGTGAGCTGATACGCGCCATACATCAGCAAAAAAATGCGACCGTAAATATTTTGACCCACTGTAATGCGGGGTGGTTGGCAACGGTGGATTGGGGCACTGCGTTGGCGCCGGTTTATAGTGCCTTTGCAGAGGGAATTCCGCTGCATATCTGGGTGGATGAGACCCGGCCACGCAATCAGGGGGCTGGCTTGACTGCCTGGGAACTCGGTCAGCAGGGCATACCGCACACCGTGATTGTGGATAATGCAGGCGGGCACCTGATGCAACATGGGATGGTTGATCTGGTGATTGTCGGTTGTGACCGCGTCACGGCACAGGGTGATGCATGCAATAAAATTGGCACTTATCTCAAGGCGCTGGCGGCGCACGACAATCAGCTGCCTTTCTATGTGGCATTGCCCACCCCGACCATAGACTGGACGTTGCAAGATGGTGTGCAAGAAATCCCTATCGAACAACGTGATGCCACCGAGGTGACGCATATCTCGGGCTTTTGCGAGGATGGAGAAGTACGCACGGTGCGGCTTACCCCGCCGGGTTCGCTTGCGGCCAATTATGCTTTTGATGTGACTCCGGCGCGACTGATCACCGGTCTGATTACTGAACGCGGCGTGGTAGCGGCGACGAACATGGCTATTTTGAAAGAGGCAACATGATGCAGAGTCTTTGGAATGAGGTTGAAGCGGCCAAACATACTGGTTTGCTAGAGGAACGCGTGTATAGCTCGCGCCTGTTGGGTGCTGAGTCGGCTTTAGTGCTGCATGGCGGCGGGAATACCTCGGTCAAGGGTGAGGCCGTGAATATTTTTGGTGAGTCTGTGGCGACATTGTTTGTCAAGGGTAGTGGCTCAGATCTCGCCACGATCTTGCAGAAGGATTTTGCGCCGGTGCGTCTGGATGCCTTGCTGAAACTATCCAGGCTGGAAAAATTGTCTGATGTAGACATGGCCCGAGAACTTAAATTGGCAACACTCGATCCTGCTGCACCGGCGCCTTCGGTTGAAGCCATCCTGCATGCGCTGATTCCGCACCGTTTTGTCGATCATACCCATGCGGACGCGATCGTCGCGATCACCAATACCGTTGACGGGGAAGCACGTATCCGCGCGCTTTACGGTGCCAAGGTGATCATTCTGCCATTTGTGATGCCAGGTTTTGATCTGGCTAGAGTCTGCGCTGAAGTTTATGCCGCTGAGGCTCATTCGGGCACTATCGGCATGGTGTTGATGAACCACGGGATATTCAGCTTCGGCGATACCGCCAAACAGTCTTATGAGCGGATGATAGAGCTGGTCGGTCGAGCCGAAGAATATCTGCAGCGTGAGGCGCCACTGGAATCTCCGGTAGAGCCGGTGCAAACAGCCGACTGGCAGGCCTTGCCCGAATTGCGCAGGCAGGTTTCAGCAGCGGCCGGTTTTCCGCTGCTGTTGCACTGTTGCCCCGATACCCTGGCCTTTGCACGCCATCCGGAAATTTCTGCCATTTCCCAGCGCGGTCCGGCTACGCCAGATCATATCATTCGCACCAAACGCTTGCCGCTGCTGGGGCGCGATGTCGCTGTTTATGTTAATGATTATAAAAAATATTTTGAGGAAAACTCGGTAAGTGCCAAAGTACCGTTGACCATGCTCGATCCCGCGCCGCGTGTCATCATCGATGCTGAGTTCGGGTTGCTGACGGTGGGTAGATCGGCGCGGGACGCGCAAATTGTCGAGGATATATACAGGCATACGCAGCAAATTATTTTGCGTGCTGAAGCGCTGGGCGGCTATTGCGCCTTGGGAGCGGCAGAATTATTCAGCATGGAATATTGGGATCTCGAACAGGCAAAGCTGAAAAAATCCGGCGCACCCAAGGTGCATGCGGGTGAAATTGCGCTGGTTACGGGAGCTGCCTCAGGGATAGGCAAGGCCTGTGTACAGGCTTTTCTGGATAGAGGTGCGGCGGTGGTGGGCGTGGATATCAATCCTGCGGTGGCCGGTATGCATACCGGGCGTGCCGATTATCTGGGTATCACGGCGGATCTGGCAGAACCCTTGGCGGTTGCCGGGGTGCTGGAAAAAACCATAGGCCACTATGGCGGTCTGGATATGCTGATATTAAACGCAGGCATCTTTCCGGGGGGCAAGAAAATAAATGCGTTAACGGATAGCGAGTGGCGTCGGGTAATGTCGATCAACCTGGATGCAAATCTGGCTATACTGCGCGAAGCCTATGCACTTTTGAAACTTTCACCGCGCTATGGCAGAGTGGTTGTGATAGGCTCCAAAAATGTAGCTGCACCCGGGCCGGGAGCAGCGTCCTATTCCGCTTCCAAGGCGGCGCTGACACAACTGGCACGCGTTGCCGCTTTGGAGTGGGGAAGTGATTCAATCAGGATAAACCTGGTGCATCCGAATGCGGTATTCGACACCGGAATCTGGACGGAAGAAGTGCTGTTGCAACGTGCCCAGCACTATGGGATGTCGGTGCAAGCTTATAAAACCAATAATCTGTTGAAAGTTGAAGTGAGTAGTCGTGACGTAGCCGAACTCACCGCAGAAATGTGCGGCCCGTTATTTGAGAAAATTACCGGTGCACAAATCCCGATCGACGGCGGCAACGAGCGGGTGATCTGAGACGGGAATGAAACAGCTAAACTTTGTTGAGGTAACACAAATGCCGGATCACGGTGCAAAAAAACGCGCCTAACGGGCATGGCAAA
>CAIRBC010000298.1 GCA_903876685.1 uncultured Nitrosomonadales bacterium
CGGGAGTAAGTCGCTACGCGTGCTTCACGTTAAACGATCCCGTGCAGTGCCAGTTTTTCGTATAGCGAGGTACGGGATATGCCTAATTCGGTCGCCGCACGTGCCTTGTTTCCGCCTGCGGCACTCATTGCCTTCAGAATCGCTGCCTTTTCTGCCGCGTTAACCGTCTGCTGCAACGAAAGCCCGGGCTGTACCGACTTCGGTTTGCCGGAGACGTTGAGCACCGCATCAATGTCTGCCGATAACAAGGTTTCGTTGTCGCTCATCATCACGGCGCGCTCCAACACATTCTGCAACTCGCGAATATTGCCTGGCCACTCATGTTGAAGCAGGCGATTCAACGCATTTACGGAAATTTCGCGCAAGGGCAAGCTTAATTTCTTGCTGAGTGTTTCCAGAATGGCTTCACAAAGCAATGGAATATCTTCAAGACGCTCGCGTAGCGGAGGCACCAGCAGGGTGACCACATTCAGTCGATAATAAAGATCTGCCCGAAAGCGCCCTGCATTAACCTCGGCCTGCAGATCCCGGCTGGTCGCTGCGATAATGCGTACATCCACCGATACCAGACGATTAGAGCCGATTGCTTCAAATTCCCCTTCCTGAAGCACTCTCAATAGTTTTGCCTGTAAGGCTTGCGGCATGTCACCAATCTCATCCAGAAACAAGGTACCACCATCCGCCAGTTTAAATTTCCCCTCGCGCCCCTTACGATCGGCGCCGGTATAAGCGCCCGGAGCAACCCCAAAAAATTCCGCTTCGAGTAAAGTTTCCGGGATCGCAGCCACATTAATGGCGACAAATGCCTGGTCAGCACACAAGCTTGCATTATGGATCGATTGAGCCAGTAATTCCTTGCCGGTGCCTGTTTCACCCTGAATCAGCACGGGTGCCTTGGTTCTTGCGGCGCGACGCGCTTGCTGCTTAAGTGCGACACACGCCGCTGTAGCGCCAATGATGCTGGATAAGGTGTACTTGGCGCGCCGTGCTTCTGCCAGTCGGCGATTAGCGTCCGCATAATTGAGTTTCAGCAGATTGAAGCGGGAAACGATAGGCGCCAGACTCAAGGCATCATCAAGCAGCATCAAACCAATTCCACCAATCACTCCCCCGGCCTGGTCGCGCAAAGGCAAACGCACCACCACGAAAGATTCTTCACCAAAGTCCATGATGTCGAGCATGATCGGACGACCGGTTTCGACCACCTGGCGCATCAGGCTATTGGGAATGATGGCTTCGACCGGCTTGCCCAGCACTGAAGCAGGATCGGGCACACCCAGTCGCTTGCGATAGCGATCATTCATCCAGACAATTCTGGCTTGCTTGTCAACGATCAAAGTTCCCTGGCAGCTTGCTTCGAAATGGCCTAACAGCGCTTCCGTGGCACTCTTCATCAGGTACTCTGCCTCGCTAGTTTCAAGAGGCTCCAGGGATAGGGTATCAGTCATCAACTCTTTATCAAGTTTCGTAGGATGTTGAGGGTCGAAGCGCATCGTTCGCGAGCGATATGCGCACCTGCCAGCACATCCTAACAAATAGTTATTTCGATTTTTCTTCGCCTCACTGGGGTGGCCGAATAATTACCCATAATTTAGGATATAACGTGCGCGACCACACTTTGCGTTTTTTGTAGGAGCGAGCATGCTCGCGAATTGCTTTCGCCAGCAAGCTGGCTCCTACGAAAATCGGTTTATTGATGAATTCCATAAAACCTCAATTTATGACCGCGCGAGGTCTTGTGCCGATTGCTCTCAAGCTTCACGCCCTATGCCATGATATTCGAAACCCAGCGCCTTTAGATCCGCAGGCTCATACAAGTTGCGTCCGTCAAAGATCACCGGCTGTTTCAAACGCAGCTTGATAAGGTTGAAATCCGGGCTTTTGAAAGCCTTCCATTCGGTAATGATCACCAGCGCATCAGCCCCTTCGAGTGCATCTTTGGGGTTATCGGCAAATTTCAGATCGGCGCGCTTGCCATAAATATGCAAGGTTTCTTTCATGGCTGCCGGGTCATAGGCACTGGCGGTTGCTCCTCTGGCCCACAAACCTTCTAGCACCACACGACTGGTGGCTTCGCGCATATCGTCTGTGCCAGGCTTGAAAGCCAGTCCCCAGAGCGCGAAATGCATGCCTTGGAGATTTTCGCCAAAGCGCAAAATAATTTTGCGCAATAGCACCGATTTTTGCGCTTCGTTGACCCGTTCTACCGCTTCCAGCACCTGCAGCGGCAAACCATATTCATCGGCGGTACGCTTCAAGGCTCGCACATCTTTGGGGAAGCAGGAGCCACCATAGCCGCAGCCGGCATACAGGAAATGGTAGCCTATGCGCTGGTCTGAGCCGATGCCCTTGCGTACATGCTCGATGTCTGCCCCGACTTTTTCAGCCAGGTTAGCCAGTTCGTTCATGAAAGAGATGCGCGTAGCCAGCATCGCGTTGGCTGCATATTTGGTTAATTCGGCGGATTTTATGTCCATTACCATCAGACGGTCGTGGTTGCGCCGAAACGGCGCATACATTTCGCGCATGATCCTGATCGCCTGTTCTTCATCCGCACCGATGACGATTCGGTCGGGGCGGTTGAAGTCGTCGATCGCAGCCCCTTCCTTGAGAAATTCCGGGTTTGAAACCACTGAAAAAGTTAGCGTCAAAGCGCGCGCATCCAGTTCTTGTTGCACAGCCAACCGAACCTTGTCTGCGGTGCCCACCGGGACGGTGGATTTATCGACGATCACCTTATAGTCCGTCATTTCGCGGCCGATAGCCGCTGCAGCGGCAAGCACATATTGCAGGTCTGCCGAGCCGTCCTCGCCGGAAGGCGTACCTACCGCGATCATTTGCACCAGTCCATGCGCCACACTGAGCGACACATCGGTCGTGAAACGCAAACGACCGGCCGCAATATTGCTCTTGATGATGGCATCCAGTCCCGGCTCGTAGATGGGCACGCCGCCGTTATTCAGTATTTCGATCTTTTTTGAATCGACATCGAGACAGACCACATCGTTGCCTAGTTCAGCCAGGCAGGCACCCGAGACCAATCCAACATAGCCGGAACCAATAACCGTTATTTTCATTGCGTCATGCTTTCAAAAAAAGAAGCATTATGACGTAAAAACTGCAATAGGTGGGAACACTACCCTACTGGATGAATCAAGCGATCTGGAAACACTGGTTCCCGGCTATGTCATGTACTTGCTGAAATAAATCAGGCGCCAAGCAGTCCAGCATGATGTTGTCCGGCATTGAACGTAACCAGGTGAGCTGTCGTTTGGCCAACTGGCGTGTGGCAGCCAGTCCGGTCTCCTGGAGTTGCTCCATGCTGATTTTACCATCCAGATATTGCCAGGCTTGACGATAGCCTACACAGCGCATTGAGGGCAACTCAGGATGAAGGGCATAACGCTCTCGCAACCCCTGCAACTCGTCGAGCAGACCCTGAGCCAGCATCTGTTTGAAACGTGTCGCAATGCGTGCGTGCAATACCGCACGCTCTGAAGGAATGATAGCGATTGGAATTACCCGATAAGGCAGGGATTCCGATTGCTGGTTAGCGAATAATTCGGACAGGGTCTGACCGGTGAGGCGATAAATTTCCATCGCGCGCTGGATGCGTTGGGTGTCACCGGGTTTCAGGCGTGCGGCAGTTTTTTCATCTACCAGTGCCAGTTGACGATGCAACTGCTGGATGCCGTGCAGCGCGATCTCGGCATCCAGTGCTGCACGTATTTCGGGATCGGCTTGAGGCAAGTCACAAAGACCGGTCAGCAACGTCTTGAAATACAGCATGGTACCCCCCACCAGCAGCGGAATTTTGCCGCGTCCGGTGATTTCTGCCATCAACTGTAACGCATCGTGGCGAAACGCGGCTGCAGAATAGACGTCGGTGGGGTCGATGATGTCGATCAACTGGTGCGGTGCCTTTAACAGAACTGTCGGCTCCGGTTTGGCTGTGCCGATATTCATGTCGCGGTACACCAATGCGGAATCCACACTAATCAGTTCCACCGGCAGGTGCTGCAATAATTCCACGGCGATATTGGTCTTGCCGCTGGCGGTGGGACCCATCAGAAAAATGACGGGTGGCAATAGTTCTGTTGGTGCGTGACGGCTCATTTTCCGCGCATGAACATCTTGTCCAGTTCCGCTAAACTAAGCTGAAACCAAGTCGGTCGGCCATGATTGCACTGATCGGCACGGTCGGTATTTTCCATTTCGCGCAACAGAGCATTCATTTCGGTGACGCTGAGAATTCGATTGGCACGCACCGCGCTGTGACAGGCAAGCGTTGCCAGCAATTCGTTGCGCCGTTCGGTAAGCGCCTGGGACGCCCCATATTCGCGCAATTCGTGCAGCACTTTTTGTGCCACTGCCTCGGCATCGGACTGCTTGAGCAGTGCAGGCATGGCGCGAACCACCAGTTGGGTAGGCGAGAGCGTACTAATCTCGAAACCCAGCGTTTTAAGCGCCTCCTGCTCGGCTTCCACCGTGGCAACATCCAGTTTTTCCGCATAAAAACTGATCGGGATTAGCAGCGCCTGGGTGGTAATTTGCCGGTTATCCAGCGCAACTTTCAGCCGTTCATAGACGATACGTTCGTGGGCTGCGTGCATATCCACCAACACCAGTCCCTTGGAATTCTCCGCAAGTATATAAATGCCACTGAGTTGCGCGAGTGCAAAGCCAAGTTGCGGGACAGGCGCATGTTCCAGTGGCGACTCCTTTACCTGTACACGACTGTCTGGTTCAGGTGGGATTAACTTTTCCGCTGTTGATTCATTTCGTGCCGTATCAGGCTTGTAACTTTGCTCATCCCATAGGCGATAGCTGGACTCCCGTTGTGCAGCGCCTAGCGGCAGTTGCTTGAAGCGAGGAATTTCATTGTTTGCTCGAGAACGGGATTGCTGTGTCTCACCAGAGTCACTGGCCGTTTTAGTCAGTGGCGCTTCGGTTTCGGTACGCTTGATCGACGCACCCAGTGAATTTTGTAAGGTATGAAAAATGAACTGATGTATGCCCTGGCTCTCGCGGAAGCGCACTTCGCTCTTGGCAGGATGCACGTTTACGTCTACCTGATGCGCCGGCATATCCAGAAATAACACATAAGCAGGATGACGCTGGTGATGCAATATATCCTGATAAGCCTGCCTTAACGCGTGACTTGCCACCTTGTCGCGCACAAAACGGCCGTTAACAAAAAAGTATTGTGCATCGCGGCTACTGCGTGAAAAGGCAGGTAACGCCGCCAGGCCTTGCATCCTCAACTCGGCCACCTGATGATCCACCAGCACCGCAGCATGACCAAATTCCTCGCCCAGGATTGCCGCAATTCGTGCAGTCAGGCTTTGTACCGGCAATTGCCAGAGGGTCTTGCCATTGTGTTGCAGCAAGAAGGCGCAATCCGGTCGCGACAAGGCGGTGCGCTTAAAAGCCTCTTCGCACCAGGCGAATTCGGTCGCCTCGGATTTGAGAAACTTGCGTCTTGCCGGGGTATTGAAATATAACTCACGCAATTCCACGGTGGTGCCAGGCGCATGGCTTGCGGGTGAGGGTTTTACCAGTTGTCCGTCCTGTGCCTCGACTTTCCAGCCATGTTCATCGAGGGCGGTGCGACTACTTAATAAAAGTTGTGCGACTGCCGCCATGCTGGCCAGAGCCTCGCCACGAAAGCCCATGCTAGCGACACTTTGCAGCTCATCCAGAGAGGCAATCTTGCTGGTGGCATGGCGCATTAACGCCAGTGGCAATTCATCTTTGATAATTCCCTGACCATTGTCGCGCACCCGTAGCAATTTAATACCGCCGCCTTCGAGTTGCACTACAATTTCACTGGCACCCGCATCCAGGCAATTTTCCAGTAATTCTTTGAGCGCAGAAGCAGGACGATCAATCACTTCGCCGGCGGCGATTTGACTGATCAGCAGGTCGGGCAATAGTTGAATGGCACGCATGGTAGTAAACCGACAGAGTAGGTGGGCGATTATAGCGGATGCCTTAAACCTGCATCCGTCAGTTGCCAAGTCGTGACGAAAATATTGTTGCCAATCTCCCTGAAACAACAATTTTCAGGATATTGCCGCTTTTAGTGGATAAACTTGAAAAATGCTATCAGTTCACGCAGCTTGGAAGCCGTGTTGCGCATCTGTCCGATTTTCTGCCTGACCTGGTTAATCGTCGAGGAAGTATGATCTATGCCTGCGACGATTCCTTCCACCTGGCTCGCAATTTCATTGCCAGCTGCCGCTTGTTCTTTGGTGCCGCAAGCGATGTGGCTGGATATGTTCTCTACTTCTACTTCGTGTTGGTTTACCGATTCGAGTCCGATGCGTGCCTGATTCATCGCGGTATCGGTACTTTCAACAAATGTTCCTGCCGTCTCCATGCGGGTGACTGCCACTTGGGTAATGCGCTGAATTTCAGTGATAGTAGCGGTGATTTCACCCGTCTGGATGGCCGCCTTCCCTGCCAGTTTTCTGACTTCATCGGCAACCACGGCAAAACCACGACCCGATTCTCCCGCCCTGGCAGCTTCGATGGCAGCGTTCAACGCCAGCAGATTGGTTTGATCGGCAATATCTTTGATGGCTTGAGATATCTGGCCGATTGCAAAAATCGACTTGAATAGTTCGGTCATGGTGTTGCTGGCACCGTTTACGGAATTCACCACATTCTGTGAAGCGGTATGGCTTTCCAACATGCGCTTTGAGGCATCATCCAGTAGTTCGCGAGACACGGCGACGAACTGTGTCGCCTGCTCGGCGCTATCCGCAACTTCATGCACCGATGCCACCAATTGTTCAACCGCGGCGGCGATGCGGCTCACTGCATCCGATTGTTGATTGACTACGGTGTGCGTCTGGGTCATCTCAGCACTCACTGCGTCGACATTCTCTTCGACAAGTTTGGCCGCCTCGGCAATCTCCGCCATCATCACCTTGAAATGAGTCTGCAAAATGATCAGTGAATCGTTGAGTTTACCAAATTCGTCCAACCGATCCAGCGGAATGGTATCGGTGAGATCACCTTTAGCGATGTTGTCCATACGACTGTTAATCCGTCCAATCGCATTCATGAGCTGATTCTGGATGACCATCACCCCTAGGCCAATCACGATACTGCTGACACCGAGAAATTGCAGAGCCCTCATGAAATCGTCCATGGACAAGCCGAATTTTGGCCCCAACAGGTGCATCAAGGCTCCCAAAATCTGGATACTCAGCATCCCGATCACCAGCACATTGAGCTTCGTCCTGACGGAAACCAGGCTCCATCGGGATGGTTTGGTCAAGGAAGCTTGGTCAGCCTTCAGCTTTTGGTACAAGGCCACAGCACCTGCGACCTGTTCCCGGTTGGGCTCGGTGCGTACCGACATGTAGCCGGTGATCTGGCCATCCTTCTGCACGGGCACCACCAAGGCTTCTACCCAATAGAAGTCTCCGTTCTTGCAGCGGTTTTTGACCAATCCCCGCCATGGTCTACCGGTCTTGATGGTATCCCATAGCCAAGCAAAGGCCTGCACCGGCATGTCCGGATGGCGAACCATATTATGGTTTTTACCGATCAGCTCTACTCGTTCAAAGCCGCTCATCTCGATAAAGGTATCATTGGCGTAAGTGAGGATACCTTTCAAATCGGTGCGAGAAACGATATAGCGCCCCTTTGGCAACGGCAGCTCAATATTTGTGACGGGCAAATTATTTTTCATAATCGAGTATAACAGTTTGAAATTAATATTATGTTACGCTTTTCCTGTTGGACAGCCGTTCAAATTCAAAAGTTTATTTTCGAAAGAATTGTTTTAATCTTTTATTTTTTGATCGTCATGTTGACTACGGGACTGACCAACTTACGTACATCTGCATACAAAAATATTGTACTATTATAGACTTAAGCCAGATTCGGCGCGCCGAATTGAACTTTAACACCCGCTTTC
>CAIRBC010000299.1 GCA_903876685.1 uncultured Nitrosomonadales bacterium
ATCGATATCCAGCATCAAAATCAGCAGGGCGCGTTTATCGCGTTGGCAACGTGTAGCCACCAGTCCTGCACGCTCAAAAAAAGTGCGCCGATTCAGCAATCCGGTCAAAGAATCAGTTTGCGCCAATCGAGTCAGCTTCCTTGAATTCAGTTGCAACCAGGCGAGTAACGCCAGCACTATGCTTAGTCCAGTGCCGGCGAAGGCGATCAGGGTTGCGTTGTTGCGTCCGAAACGTGTTTCGAAATCTTTGCTGGTACTGAGCGAGAGTGTCCAGTTGTGACCTGAAACAACCATATATTCATTGGCGTTAATGTCACCCGGCAGGGTTGCTGCGCTGCGATAGAGCAGCGATGCGTCCGAGGGTTCTACGCCGTCATAGATGGACAGACTGATGCCTGGCGTGCGTTGAGTATAAAAACTGGCCATCAGCGCATCCATGCGAAATAGCGCAAAAGCCCAGCCTGTCAGGCATGCACGGCGTTGCGCTATGCTTTCATGCGGTTTTCCCTTTGCATAAATTGGCATATACATGACAAACCCCGGTTGATGGTCAGGATCCACTGCTATTTTTCTGGAAATCATCGCCATGCCGGAATCTCTGGCCTGCTCCATCGTCTGTCGCAGTACGGGATTAGCCCATGCAGCCGTTTTGACAGGGTCGTTGTGTGCGATACCGACTGTCTTGATGCCATAGAAATTCGTTTCCAGATGCAATCCACTGAGGTAGTCATGAAAGATGCGGCCATCCAGCGCTTGAGTGGCGTTTAACAGACTCTGCACGCCGAGCAGCATTTGTTCCTGAGCTGACATGCGCTGTTCGATATGACTGACGGTCTCGCGCAGCGAAAAATCAAACTGGGTATGTAGCTCCTTGAGTGTTAACTGCAGCTCATGTTTCCAGCTAAGCCAGGTGATACATAGACCCGCGAGCAGAATCAGCCACGGGTATAAATTTTTATTATTATCTATCATCGTGTAGCTGGAATATCGAGCATGCTGCCAGCCAGTTCTGGTGGAAAATATTTTTCAAAAATTCGCCTTATGGTGCCATCGGCGCGCATGCCATTCACCAGTTCGCGAAAGCCGGCCTGTTCGGCAGTAGTCAACGCCTTGTTTGACATGATGAGTCCATGTGCTACCGGAGGATCGTTAAATTCAATGATGGTGGAACAAGCATGAATCTGCTTTTCTTCCAGCATCGGATAGTCAAAAGGCTCAATAATCATGCCCTGAATTCGGTTGAGTATCAGTGTCTGATATAGCGGAGCAAGCCCCCCGGCCTGGCTGACGCGATCAAGCTCATGCAACTTGTCTACTAAACGGTTGCCGGTATCGCTGTAGCGGAAGCCACGAATCACGCCTAGCAGCAACTGGTCGTTTTTTTCGAAATCATTCAGCTTGCGAATATTGGCATCCTTACGCACCAGCAGATAATATTTATTGCTGAAATACCAGGCAAAACTGGCAAACCGCTGACGCTCGGCGTTACTGATGCCAGACAGGCTGAAATCGAGTGCCCCGGATTCGATCAGTTGCCAGATGCGTGTGCGAGGCAGGACGCTGAGCGTGATTTTACAGCCGCTGCGCCGTATCAGTTCGTCGGCAAAATCCTTGTCTATTCCGGTATTGGAATTGACTGAATACAGCAGTCCATGCTCATGCAGAGCCAGCGTAAAGTTACGCGTGCAACTCAGACCTTTGGCGTGAGCCAAATTCAGGCAAGTCAGCAACAAACAGCCTATCAATAGTCGAATCATGGTTACGCCGGGGTATTTTCTAAGCATATAGGGCATTTGATTCTATGGTAAAAGCCTGGACGAGTATATAAATTACCTCCAGGCAATAGGCAACTACTAAAGGGATAAATCTGCATTTTATTGTTAGAAGATTATAATGCTATTCAGGCCATGATTGAGAATAATTTAATGATAAAATATCTCAATAAATCCGACTAGTACCGATATTAAAGGTATAATTGAAACTGCTAGCGTGTGAGTTGCACCCGAACATTTTACCCTGCATTTTGAATAATTTATTTTCCTTTTAGTATCACAAGCATGTATCAAATTTCGTTATATAAAGCTGACTCATGAAAATTTTAAATGTAAATCAGCGAGCCAGACGGGTGCTCGGTGGAGTCTGCAGCGTACTGATGGTTGGATCAGTACAGTCTGTAGAGGTAGATGCGCGACTGCTCCAGCAACTGCAGGACACGGTAGCACAACAACAGGAGCAGCTTCGCCACCAGGCAGAAATTTTGACCACCTTGCAAAATCAGATCAATGCTTTAAAGCCGCAAGACAAACAGAACGGGATTGTACAAACTGCGCCAGAGGCTGAGCGTAAGCTTACAGCAATTGTCACCTCGGGCGGAGAAGCATTAAAGCTCAATATTTCCGGGCAGATCAACCGTGCCATCAATCATGTCAGCGATGGCAAGAACACTGACTATTATTTCGTGGATCATTCCACCAGCGGCAGTCGGGTGCTGTTTGATGCGAGTGCCAGCATCAATGACGACTTGTTACTGGATTCAAGAATCGAGCTTGCGATCGCGCCGGATAATTCTGCGGCAGTCTCGCAGAGCACACAAGCGCCTGCGGATTCCTTTAATCAGCGCTGGGCCGAGCTGTCATTAACCAGCAAGCAATACGGGAAACTGTCTTTGGGCAAGGGAGATGCGGCTTCCAATACCACTGCAGAAGCGGATCTTTCCAGTACGCTTTCCGTGCAAAATTCGAGTATTTCTGATATCGTTTATGGGATGTTTTTTCGCGAACATGCTGGCAATCATAACCTTAGCACCATTAAAGTATCCACCGCATTTAATAATCTGGATGGCCTGAACCGTGAATCGCGGCTACGTTTTGATACGCCCCGTTTTCATGGTGTACAGCTTTCTACCTCCATGATGAGCAACCGGCGTTCGGATCTGGCCTTGTTCTGGGACGGGCAGGGGTATGGGTTTAATGCTGCCGCACGCGCCGCAATCTCCAACCCCAATATTAATAACAATAATCTGACGACGCTGGGTGCAAACGCGAATCCGGGCAGTAAACGCTATGATGGCTCTTTTTCGGTACTGCATGTCGCGTCAGGCTTGAATTTTACCGCCTCCTCCGGAGTGCAAAAGCGCGATACGCATATTGATGATCGAAACCTGTATGGCAAACTGGGTTGGCTAGTCAGGCTGAACAACTTTGGCAACACGGCTTTCATTGCAGATTATACCCGCGCGAAAAACACCCCCGCGGCTTATGATGTCGGACATGCAACCGGCATTGGCCTGGATCAGTTTTTCGATAAATACAATACTGAAGTTTATCTGCAATATCGGCGTTTTTCGCTGGACAGGTATACGGGGCCGACGGTAGACGATATCAGTGCCGCAACCTTTGGTGCCAGAATCAGGTTCTGAACATGCCGGGTAAATTCATGAATCCAAAGTTGCTACTTGCCTTAGGGGCTATGGCATTGCTGGTTGCGCTTTATGCCTTGTTGTATTGGTTTCGCGCACCCGTCACTATCGATCATTTGCGCCTTGGCGCATACGAAGGTGATGTGGGTGCCTTGGAGTGGATTGCCAAAGATCAGGGTTTCTACCAAAAGGTGGGGCTGGATGTGGCTATCAAGGGTTATCCTTCAGGCAAAGCGGCCAGTGATGCGCTAAAAAAGGGGGAAGTCGATGTCGCAACCGCCTCAGAATTTGTGGTGGCATCAAGGAGTTTCACCGAGCCTGATCTACGGATACTATGCAATATCGCCTATTATGGCAACAAAGGCATCATCGGTCGCCGCGACCGGGGCATAACAAAAGCCGCTGACCTGAAAGGCAAGCGAATCGGCGTGACCCAACCCTCTGGCGCAGAATATTCGCTCAACGTGTTTCTGGCACTGCATGGGCTGACCGTGAAGGATGTGACTCCCGTTAATCTGGCACCCGATCAACTGGTGAATGCGATTCAAATGGGCAGCATTGATGCGGCCATCACTTGGCAGCCACATGTACAGTCTATCGAAAAAATTCTGGGTGCGAATGCGATCAGCTTTCTGGGTGACGGCCTGGACACCTATCTGCTGCTACTGGTGACACAATCGGAGAAGCTGGCAGACTCAAAAATTGCGCTAAACAAACTAATGAAAGCGCTGATTATGGCCGAAAACTGGGTAGTGAATCATCCTGCCGAGGCCAGGCAATATGTGGCAAACCGCTTCAAGTTGGACGCACTCTATGTGGAGTTACAATGGAAACGAATGCAGTTTGCGGTCACGCTTCCGCAGGAATTGTTGAGTGCGCTGGATAGTGAAGCCAGATGGCTGGCAAGTACACAGTCTGCAGCCATACCCAACTATGCGGGCTTCATCTGGGCAGAGCCGTTGAAGTTGGCAAATCCGCTGGCAGTGTCCTTGTATACTGAAGCCCAAGTTCCTGGTGACACTCACCGGAGTAATTCAGCAGCGAAACAATAAATGCGTATCAATACCGGATTTCGATTTGGCGCGATGATAGGCGGCTTCATACTGTGCGCTGCCATGTTGTCTTTTGGCTATAACCAGATGCAAATTACTGACGCGGTCAGCAAGAAAGCAATACTGGAAAATGTGATTTTCGAAGGCATGGAATTGGTTCAAATAACCAATGAAGTGTTGTTATACCGAAACAAACGGGTAACGCAGCAATGGTGGGATCAATATCATCAGGAAGTGAATCTGATCGGTGCCGGGAACAGACCGGTGCAAGGAAAGAGTGCGGTGCTCTGGGAGCGCATATCGACCAATCTGGCCAACATGCAAGTCATTTTTGAGCGTTTGTCTGCGCATATTGAAATGGAAGATCTTTTATCGACCCCTGCCTCCACCAAAAGTATCCTGTCCTCGCAACTTTTTCAGAAGGCCGTCTTGCTGCAAACCGCGCTGAGCCGTCTGAATGAAGTTGCACAGTCTGAACTGGAAAAAGACTATCGCCAGACCAGAGAGCGTATGGTGCTGACTTTCGGCATGTTTTTTATCGCCATTTCCCTGTTGTTCCTGGTGAGTTCCTTTCTGTTCCGCAAGCGGGTGATGCAACCCTTGCGTAAACTCGAAATGAGTATACATCGCGTCAATGAGGGTGATGTCAGACATCGTGCGCAAGTGTATAACGAAGATGAAATTGGCGTGGTATGCAATGCCTTCAATGAACTGATCGATCAGCAGGAACAGAATCGCTGGCAATTACTGGAAAGGGAGCAGCGTCTTTCCGAAGCCTTGGCGGAACAACAGTTAATACTCGATAATGCGGTAGTGGGCATCGCCTTCATCAAAGAAAATCATTTTGTCTCGGTCAACCATAAGCTGGAGGAGATATTCGGTTTTTCGGCAGCGGAAATTGTCGGGCAGTCGACTGATATTGTCTATGCGGAGACTGGCGATGTTCGCAATTTTGAACTAGCCGCTCAACCGTTACTGGAGCAGAGTGACAGTTACAGCAACGAAATTCGGATCAAGCGCAAGGATGGCACCCTGTGCTGGTGCCTGATGAGCGGCAAACTGATTGACCCGTGTGACGCTGCACAAGGCTCGATCTGGATTATCCATGATATCTCGGATCGGCGCGAGGCGCAGCAGAACCTGAAGCTGCTCAATGAAACGCTGGAGCGCCGTGTTCAGGAAGAGTTATCCAAAAATCGTGAAAAAGATCACTTACTGATCCAGCAATCGCGACTGGCCGCGATGGGCGAAATGATTCATAACATCGCCCATCAATGGCGACAGCCTATCAATGCGCTGAGCTTGTTGCTGGGTAATATCAGGGATGCCTATGACTATAAGGAACTGACACGCGCCTATCTGGATGAGGAAGTGAAAGTCGGGCAGGGAATGATCAGGAGCATGTCCAATACCATCGATGACTTCCGCAATTTTTTTGCGCCCAGTAAGGGTAAATCGATCTTTTCGGTGCAGCAAACCCTGGCTGCTGCAATCACCATGGTTGAAGCGGCTCTAAAATATAACGAAATCAGCATAGCCATCCTGCCTGCCGAAGTCGTGATGGTCGACGGTCATCCAAACGAGTTTGCCCAGGTGCTGGTCAATCTCTTTACCAATGCGAAAGATGCGATCATGCAAAAAAATAGCCGCAACGGCAAAATTTTGTGCGCGTTCGGACAGGTGGAAGGCCTTGCATGGCTGACGATCACGGATAATGGCGGCGGGGTATCTCCAGAGGCACAGGGCAAGGTTTTTGACCCTTATTTCACCACCAAGGGTGCTAACGGCACGGGCATCGGTTTGTACATGAGCAAAATGATACTAAATAAAATGGATGGTGATATCCATATTCAAAATGTGCGGGATGGGGCTGAGGTGCGTATCACGCTGCCTTTAGCCAGGTTGCATCATGAATCTGCGACGGACGCAGAACAAGATAAGCAGAGCCTATGAGTATATTAGCTGAAGCAGTACCCACCGATTCTCTTCGGTCTTTGAACGTGTTGTACGTGGAGGATGATCCTGAAATCCGACGTCAGTTGGCGATTTTTTTGAGGCGTCGGGTCGGAAATTTGCTGGTGGCCGAGAATGGTCAGCAGGGATTAGCGCAATTTAAACTGCATAATCCGGATGTGGTGATCACGGATATTGTGATGCCCTTGATGGATGGCCTGGAAATGGCCGAAGCCATCAAGCGTCTCAATAAGGAGATCCCGGTCATAGTCACCACCGCTTTTAATGACCAGAATTTTTTCATTACCGCCATCGAAGTCGGTATCGATCATTATGTGTTGAAGCCGATCGATACGGATGCCTTGCTTGAAGCGGTGCGCAAGGCGGCAAAGTCGATACTCCAGCAGCGCGAAATTGACAACAAGAGTCACGCCTTGCAACTGGCCTCAATGGTCTTTGAAAATAGTGCAGAAGGCATACTGGTCACCGATCTGAATAGTGAGATTATTTCAACCAATCGCGCGCTATCCCTGATCACCGGCTATAGCGCAGCTGAAACGATCGGCAGAAAGCCATCCCTGTTCAAGTCAGACCGGCATGATGCCAATTTTTATCAGGCGATGAGGAAAAAGCTGGAGCAGGATCATTGCTGGCAAGGTGAGATATGGAACCGGCGCAAGAGCGGTGAGCTTTTCCCGGCCTGGTTGAGTATTAGCGCAGTGATGAATCCGTCGGGCAAGGTCACCAATTATGTAGGTATGTTTATAGATTTCACCGAACGTAAGCAGGCAGAAGACGAGATCCATCATCTCGCCTTTTACGACATGCTGACCCAGTTGCCCAATCGACGCTTGTTGCTGGATCGTTTGAGGCAGGCGGTCTCAGCCAGTGTGCGCACGCAAAACAGTGGTGCGTTATTGTTCATTGATCTGGATAATTTCAAGAGCCTGAATGATACCAAGGGGCATGCGGTCGGAGATCTGCTGTTAATAGAAGTGGCCAGACGCTTGCAAGCCTGCATGCGCCCGGGCGATACACTGGCGCGTTTTGGCGGAGATGAATTTGTGCTGTTGCTGGAAGGTCTGGGCGAAGACAAGACCCATGCTGCAATTTTGGCGCAGGCCGTTGCGGAAGAAATGTTCCAGGCAATCAGTCAGACTTTTATACTCGACGGACATGAGGTGCATAGCTCCTCCAGCATTGGCATCACCCTGTTTGCCAATCATCAGCAAAATGTCGATGAATTGCTGAAGCAGGCGGATACCGCGATGTATGAAGCCAAAAAATCCGGCCGCAATGCGCTGCGTTTTTTCGATCCCAGAATGCAGGAACAACTGGAAATCCGCGCCCGGCTGGAAGCAGGCTTGCGTGATGCATTGCACAAACAGCAATTGCGGCTCTATTACCAGATGCAGGTCAATCAGAAGGGTCAACTTCTCGGTGCTGAAGTATTGCTGCGCTGGATACATCCTGAACAGGGTTTGATTTCACCACTGCAATTCATTCCAATGGCCGAAGAAACCGGACTGATTCTTCCTATAGGCGCCTGGGTATTGGAAAATGCCTGTCAGCAACTCAAGGCTTGGGAGTTAAATCAGAATACCCGCAATATGCATCTTTCGGTCAATGTTAGCGCAAAGCAGTTTCGCCAGATAGATTTTGTCGCACAAGTTCGCGAAATACTGGCCCGTAGCGGGGTAAATCCCATGCGGCTCAAGCTGGAGTTAACCGAGAGCATCGTGCTCGATGATGTAGCCGACACCATCATCAAGATGCAGGCGCTCAGAGAGACGGGCGTGAGCTTCTCGATGGATGATTTTGGCACCGGCTATTCCTCCCTGTCATACCTGACGCAGTTACCGCTTAATCAACTCAAGATCGACCAGTCTTTTGTGCGCAACATCGGTGCCAAGGCCTCCGATGCCATCATCATTCAAACCATAATTGGCATGGCCAACAACCTGAGCATGGAAGTGATTGCCGAAGGCGTGGAAACAACTCTGCAGCGTAACATCCTTGAAGGGATGGGCTGTTTGTATTATCAAGGCTATTTGTATGGCGTGCCGATGTCGCTGGAATCTTTCCTGCAGGAAATAGAGTTCACACCAAGTCTTATTGTTCAGTCGTGAATATGAATAGGGCTATACACTGGGTATTTGGTTAACCGGACTTTAATACTATAAGCAGTAATACTGTTTATTTTAAATTGAATTTAATTTTATGAAATTTTCAAGCACTTGAATATTAACTGTTATATACTTTTACGCGCTTTGAAAATGGCGCTGTAGTCCCATAGAACTTCACCGAAAATCGAGATGCCTATTGCTTTCGTTGTAAATTTGGGTTTATGTTTACACGTAAAACCCAAACTAACGGACATGGCAATGATGCCACCCCTTGTAATGAAACCGCCATGTCCGTTTC
>CAIRBC010000300.1 GCA_903876685.1 uncultured Nitrosomonadales bacterium
CCATTTCGTAGGGTGCGCTTGCGCACCAATTTCATCGACCCTAGCCATTAACCTTCGCCCTCTCCCCAGCCCTCCCCCTTCGGGGGAGGGAGCGGTTTGGCTTGGTGCGCTTACTCCAAAATGGTGCGCAAGCGCACCCTTGAGCCCTTCGCCCATCGCAATGGCTACCTCACGATTGGTAATATTATCAAGGAGGGGCTTGTCATATTCATCGACCAGGATCACCACACGCTGGCCAAAATGCTGATATGCCTGGCGGATGAGCTCGCCAAAACAACTGGCGACATCGTTAACATCTGGACAAGTGAGTCCTAGTCGCTCACGATTAACACGCAGGAGGTCATAAATCCGTCGATCCAGTTCTGCCCGGCTTTGCAGCACTCCATCTGAAAAACTGATGTGGATTACCGGGTGAGGCACCTTCCAGTTCCAGAGCGGATGTATATACAACCCTTTAAAAGGTGCCTCGTTAGCTTCAAATAATTCGGCCAGGGTGTCGATGAACAGGCTCTTGCCAAAACGTCGCGGACGGGAAAGAAAATAGTAGCCGGATTCCTGCGCCAGCGCCCAGGCCATCGGCGTCTTGTCCACATAGTAATAGTCATCCTCGCGAATCTTGCAAAAACTCTGAATGCCTATCGGCAGCTTGGATCTCTTTGCAGTCATGGATTTTTCCCTGAAGTGCATCACGCAATCATTTTATTATACCGGTTCACTTGCGCAATCGCTTAGGTCGGTCACCGCCTTTGTGTCCTACCTTGTTTCAGGGAGAAAATGATGCCTGCCTGCTGATCGCGGTGAGTATGCCTTGCAGTATCGCTGTGGGCGTGGGCGGGCAACCGGTTACCAGCACATCCACCGGAATAACCTCTGCCACCCCGCCGAGAATGGCATAATTCTCGGCGCCGCCTGCACAAAATATCCCGCCATCCCGTGAACAATCACCTATGGCCACCACTAGTTTGGGTTCAGGGGTTGCGTCATAGGTGCGCCTGAGTGCAGTCGCCATATGCCGCGACACGGGCCCGGTGACCAGCAGCATATCAGCATGACGCGGACTTGCAACGAACTTGATGCCCAACCCCTCGATGTTGTAATGGGCGTTATTCACCGAATGGATTTCCAGTTCGCAGCCGTTGCAGGAACCTGCATCCACATGCCGGATGCACAGCGCGCTGCCCAGCAACCGCAAAATTTCTTCCTGCAAACGCTGCGGTTGCAGGCGCATCGCCTCATCGGCAAGTGGCGCCGCTTCCGTGACAATGCCCGTCCTGATAATTTGTTTGATGATGGGGTACATTACAAATCCTGACCTGTATAACTGAGGTTGAACGATTTGTTAATCAGCGGAAAATCCGGCACGATATTATCCAGTACCGCATGCTCCAGCACCGGCCAGTTCTGCCAGGAGGGATCGTGCGGATGCACCCGCGCAACATTACCCTCCCGGTCGGTATGGATGGCGACCAGAATCTCGCCGCGCCAGCCTTCTACCATGCCGATACCGAAGCCGTTGCCTGGCAGCTTTAACAGCGGAACCGTGCTGCCGGTAGTGAGATGATTCAAAATTTCGCGTTGCAAACGCAGCGACTCAAAAAGTTCGTCAAAACGCACGATCACTCTGGCAGCGACGTCGCCATTGCGGTGCGTTGCCATCTGTACGTCCAGCTGATCATAAGGCGCACAGGCAAACTGCACCCGTGCATCCCAGGCCTGTGCGCTGGCACGTCCCGCCATGCCGCAGAGCCCTAGCTGTGCCGCCAGTTTAGGGGCCACCAGACCAGCACCGATAAAGCGATCCTGCATCCCGGCGTGTTCTTCGTAAATGCCCCGCAGCAATTTCACCTGTTTTTCCAGCAACGTGCATTCATCATACAGAATGCTGGATTTGCTTAACTCTACCGCCACGCCACCCGGGATGATCAAATCCATCAGATAACGGTGGCCAAACACGGCTGCATTGTTGCGCAACAACTGTTCCTTGAGTATCCAGAACTGTGAAAAACCAAAGGTAAACGCGACATCGTTACCCAGATATCCCAGGTCTCCCAGATGGTTTGCGATCCGTTCACGCTCCAGCAACAGTGCGCGTAACCACAAAGAATGTGCTGAAGGCGTCAGCTGCGCGATGCTTTCAGCAGCCATGGCATAAGCCCAGGCATAAGCCACGCTGCTATCGCCGGCTATGCGCCCGGCCAGCTTCGCACCCTGCTGCAGACTCAGTTGCTCGAAGCGCTTTTCGATGCCTTTGTGGGTATAACCCAGTCGCTCTTCCAGTCGCAGCACCCTCTCGCCGACGATCGAAAACCTGAAATGTCCGGGCTCGATGGTGCCAGCATGCACCGGACCGACCGGAATTTCATGCACACCATTGCCTTCGACTCTAACGAAAGGATAGGCATCCGCCTCATCGATGGGTGCAACCGCGTAGTCCTTTCGCAGCGGAAAGCCATGCCAGGCACCGTGACGAAGCCATTTGCGCTTATCCGGACTATCGGTTGCGACTATGCCGAGCAGATCCTGCGCCGCACGTTGCATGCGCAACGCCGCAGGAAAAATCAAACTGAGATTCGGATAGACCGGCTGAGCTTCCTCCAGTGCTACGCACAGGCAAATCAACCCCGCCTCGGTGACCAACGCCACCTGCAAAGCAAAACCACCGGCATTTTGACGTTCATCACTGCCCCATAACGCGACCAGACGCCCGCCACCCTCGGCCACTTTTAGGCAGACCGGTAGCAGCTGTTCCGGCTCGATTAGCCCTTTCCAGGCTGGAATCGCACCTGGTATCGGGATTAAAGTCAGATTCGGGTAAGTTAGCGGCATGGCGTTATCCCAGCAAGGCTGCCGCCTGGCGATACCAGTTGGCCAGATACAGTGGCATATACAAACCGAAGATCAGCACCAGCAACAGGTGTGAGAAAACCGGCAGCAGCGCAGGCGAATGAGGCAGTCGCTTCGCAGTGGTTTCACCAAACACGATCGGCTGAATCTTGCCAAAAATGGCAGAAAACGCGATGCCCAGCGCCACCAGCAAAAATGGGGTCGTCCAGGGATAGGCGTGCATCGCCGTGCTGATGATCAGGAATTCACTGGCAAACACGCCGAAAGGCGGCATACCGAGAATCGCGAAAGTGCCTAGCAGCAACCCCCAACCGATGGTCGGGCTGATTTGCAAGATGCCGCGTATATTGGCCATCTGCTGGGTGCCTGCCGTCTGCACCGCATGTCCGACCGCAAAGAATATGGCCGACTTGGTAAGACTATGCATGGTCATGTGCAACAGCGCCGCAAAACTGGCAACCGGCCCGCCCATGCCGAAGGCGAAGGTGATCAGCCCCATATGTTCAACCGACGAATAGGCAAACATGCGCTTGAGGTCTTTTTGCCGCGACAGAAACAGCGACGCCACCACCACCGACAGCAGGCCGAAACCCATCATCAGATTGCCTGCAAAATGCGTACCCAGCGAGCCATCCACCAGCACCTTGCTGCGCATCACCGCACACAAAGCCACATTCAGTAACAGGCCGGAAAGCACTGCGGAAATAGGGGTAGGGCCTTCTGCATGCGCGTCCGGCAACCAGCTATGCAACGGCACCAGTCCAATTTTTGTCCCGTAACCGACCAGCAGAAACACGAAGGCCAGCTTCAGCACGGTCGGTTCGAGCTCGGTCTTGACTTGGTTCAGATGTGTCCAAAGCAAGGCATCCCCCCCCTGACCCAGCACCCGTTCGGCGGCAAAATAAAGCAGTATCGTGCCAAATAGCGCGAGTGCGATACCGACCCCGCACAGTATAAAATATTTCCATGCAGCTTCCAGACTGGCGGGGGTGCGATACAGGCTGACCAGCAACACCGTGGTCAGCGTTGCCGCTTCCATCGCCACCCAGATGATACCCATATTATTAGCGGTGAGCGCGACCAGCATGGTAAAGGTAAATAACTGATACATACTGTAATATAAATGCAGCATCGGCGTGGAAAGCTTGCCATGTTCCTGCTCGATACGCATGTAGGGACGCGAGAACAGCGAAGTGGTAAACGCGACAAAGGTAGTCAGCATCACCAGAAACACATTGAACTGGTCGATAAAAAACTGTTCGCTGAACGCGACCTGCGGCCCTGAATCCACCACGCCTATCGCCAACAGCACCGAGGCGGCAAAAGTGCAGAAACTCATCAGTGAATTCAGCTCGGCCGCCCATTTTTTTGCACCCAGCAACGCCAGTAGCAGACCACCCAGCAACGGGTACAGCAACAGCGCGGTGAGCTCCTGATCAATCATCCTTGAGCTTCTCCATGTGCGTAATATCCAGATTATCGAAAGTTTCGCGAATCTGGAAGAAAAATATGCCAAAAATGAACGTAGCCACCAGCACATCCAGCGCGATGCCCAACTCGACTACCAGCGGCATCCCATGGGTAGAGCTGGTCGCGGCAAAGAAAAGGCCGTTTTCCATCGACAAGAAGCCGACCACCTGAGAAATTGCCTTGCGGCGAGTAAGCATCATCAGCAACGACAGCAGCACACTCGCCAGGGCGATGCCAATCAGTCCCCGGGTGATCCCTTCGGACAATTGCGAAATAGGTGCAGCCAGGTTGAAGGCAAAGATCACCAGCGCGATCCCGACCAGCATGGTGGTAGGAATGTTAATCAGCGTTTCTACATCCCATTTCACATTGAGCTTGCGAATTAAACGATGCAACAGCCACGGCAGCGCGATCACCTTCAGCAGTAGCGTCAGCCAGGCGGAATAATATAAATGCGGCTGATCGGTCGAATAAGCCACCACGAAGGTGCTGACGGACAACACCAACCCTTGCCAGGCAAACAAATTGATCAGCGACAAGATGCGCCGCTGCGACAGCATCGCGAAAACAATCAGCAGCAGCAATGCCGCGAGCAGATTGACAAACTGGACGGTTAAACTGATCGTCTGTGCGCCCATCATGTCCCCAGCAGGAAGTGAATCAACAGACCTAACACCGCCAGCAGGAAGGCAGTACCGAGATACTCGGGCGCACGAAAGATGCGCATCTTGGCCAGGATGGTTTCAAGCAAAGCCAATCCTGCACCCGCCACGATCATCTTGAGCAACAGCGCCAGCATCGCCAGCGGCAGCGCGCCCCAATCGCCTGCACCGGCAATGCCATGCGGTATAAATAACGCAATCCCCAGCGAAATATAGGCAAACAGCTTCAGGCTGCTGGCCCATTCGATCAGCGCCAGATGACGGGCAGAATATTCCAGAATCATCGCCTCGTGAATCATGGTCAGTTCGAGGTGCGTGCTGGGATTGTCGATGGGAATACGCGCATTTTCCGCCAGCAATACCATCACGAAGGCGAGTGCCGCAAAAGCCAGACTGGGATAAAGCGCAAAATGCTGATGCGCCAGGGTGTCGACGATGCGCGGCAACTGGGTCGAATGGCTGATGGTGGAAGCGGTGAACAACACCATGATCAGCGCCGGTTCTGCGAGAAAAGACACCAGCATTTCACGCCGGGCACCCAGCGAGCCGAAGGCAGTACCGATATCCATCGCAGCAAGCGCGATAAACATCCGTGCCAGCGCAAATACACCCACCAGCGCAATCACATCGGCTGCGGGGGAAAACGGTAAATCCACCGCGAGTATCGGAATAATGGCCGCCGCCAGCCACATACAACCAAACAAAATATAAGGTGTCACGCGAAATAGCACTGAGGCATTATCCGCAATTACCGCATTCTTGCTGAACAGCTTTTGCAACAGCCGATAGGGCTGAAAAAGTCCGGCGGCGGAGCGGTTTTGCAACCAGGCACGACACATGACGACCCAACCCGTCAACAGCGGCGCAGCCATCACCACCAGCAGCGACTGGAATAATTGCAACAAGATGCCGGGGAGCAGATTTTCCATCATACGAAGGCCAATAGTAGAACCAGCGTGACAAAAGTATAGCTCAAATACAGATGGATACGCCCATGCTGCAGAAACGACACCCAGAAAGACAACTTTTCGGTGACCTGCTTGATCGGCAGATACAACCCATACCAGATACGATCCTCGCTGCGACCATGATATTGAGGATGGGTATCGAAAGCGGTCGGACACTCACGTTCAATCTTGAAAAATGGTTCAAAAATCCGTCTGATCGGCTGACCGAAACCATCGGCAGTGTCCTGCATACGCGAGGTCTGTTCCGGAAAACCACAGTCCCAGGCAGGACTGCGGCGTAACCTGCCATGATAAAAACGGTGCACCGCCAGTGCCGTCACCAGCATCACGCCCAACACTGCCAACAGGAAAAATACCGGACTGTAGCTGGCACGTTCGGTATCGACCGGGGTGAGGAACAACCAGCCGCTGGAAGAATTGCCAAGCACCTGCCCAATCAGCATTTGCGTCACATGGTCGATTTGTCCAATCACCGTCACCGGCGCCAACCCCAGCACCACGCAACCCAGCGCCAGCCAGCTCATGCCCAGTTTTTCCCAGAGACCGGCATCATGCGCCTTTTCCAGGCCGGCTTCGCGCGACTGCCCCAAGAAAACAATGCCATAAAACTTCACCATCACATAGGCCGCCAGCGCTGCGGCAAGCGCTATCACTGCGGCAGCCACCGGAATCAGCATATTGATATAATTATTCGGCAGGCCGGGCGACAATAAAAAAGCCTGCAATAACAACCATTCGGAAATGAAACCATTAAAGGGCGGCAGACCGGAAATGGACAATACCCCGATCAGCATCAGCAACGCTACCCAAGGCATACGGTGTATCAACCCGCCCAGGCGTCCCATGTTGCGCTTGCCGGTGGCGTGCAGGATCGTGCCGGTACCGGCAAACAGCAGGGTCTTGAAGAAAGCATGATTCAGGCAGTGATACAGGGTTGCGGTGAGCGCCAGCGCAGCCAGAGCTGGCTTATCATAAACATGAAAAATGATCGCAAGACCCAAGCCTACCAGCAACAGACCGATATTTTCGATGGAAGAATAGGCCAGCAAGCGCTTCATATCCCGTTGCACGGCGGCGAACATCACGCCATAAGTGGCGGTAAACAGACCCAGCGCCAATACCAGCACGCCCCACCACCACAACTGCATACCCAGTATGTCAAAGGTGATACGCAACATTCCATATATCGCGGTCTTCAACATCACACCACTCATCAGCGCTGAAACCGGCGAAGGTGCGGCCGGATGAGCCTCGGGCAGCCAGATATGCATGGGCAACATACCGGCCTTGGCACCGAAACCGAACAGGGTCAGCAAAAACACCACTGAGGCCCAGAAATTGGACAAATGCGCTTCGCGCATGGCGGAAAAGGTATAAGCATCGATGCCATTACCGCCCTGTAACACGCCAAAGCCCAGCAAAATAGCCATCGCCCCGACATGGGCAATCAGCAGATACAAATAAGCCGATTTGCGTATCCTGGGATTAAGGTGATCGGTGGCAACCAGAAAATAAGAAGAAAGCGCCATGGTTTCCCAGGCCACCATGAACAGATAAGCATCGTCCGCCAACAATACCAGCGCCATTCCGAGCAAAAACACATGGTATTCCAGACACAGCAACCCCAATTGATTGCCTGGCATATTGCAAAAATAGCCTGCACTATATAGAGACACGCCAAAGGACGCTCCTCCGAGCAGGACCAGGAAAAAAGCAGACAGCGGATCGAGGCACAGATGAAAGGGCAGATCGGGAAGGCCAATCGGCATCACCAGACTGCCTGGTGCCTCGCCCAACGCTAAACAGCCGATCACGGCAAGACCCAGCGAGACCAGAGCGCTCGCCGGAAATATAAAGCGGGTGATAAGTTGTGGTCTACGCTGCAGCGCA
>CAIRBC010000301.1 GCA_903876685.1 uncultured Nitrosomonadales bacterium
GGGATACGATGCGCTGAGGAATGCCGAAAAGGAACTGGGGATCAGCGTCGAATTTCTCTCCATAGCCAAGCTGATTGCCCTGTCCCATCACGAAAAATGGGATGGCAGTGGCTATCCTCAAGGTCTCGCGGGCGATGCAATCCCGATTGATGCTCGTCTGATGGCGCTTGCCGATGTCTATGATGCACTGATCAGTCGCAGGGTTTACAAGGAAGGCATGACCCATGAAAAAGCGGTTGAAATCATGCAGGAGGGTCGTGGCTCACATTTTGATGCCGACATGATCGATGCCTTCATGGTCATACAGGAAGAATTCCGCGCGATCGCCTTGCGCTTTACCGATTCTGAACAGGATCTGGACAGGAAAAAAAGCTATCAAAGACAGGCGAAGGATCATGCATAAGCGCATCTTCCTGGTGGTCGATGACTTTGAACCGATGCGCAAGATCATTGCCGTTCAGTTGCGCGCGCTAGGCGCAGAGCAGATTCTTGAAGCGAGGAATGGTTTGGAGGCGCTACGCCTACTGCTGAGCCAGCGTGTGGATGTGGTGATTTCAGACTGGAATATGCCCATCATGACCGGACTGGAACTACTGGCGGCGATGCGCGCCAATAAACCGTTGCAGAACACCCCGTTCATCATGGTTACCGCCAGTTCCGAACGCGCCCAGATCACCGAAGCACTTTCCAGCGGGGTACGTTCCTTGCTGGTCAAGCCTTTCACCAGGGTCAGCCTGGCTCGTGCCATCGAAAAAGTGCTGGCGCTAACGGTCAGCAGTTTGCCTATAGGGCAGCCAGACAGACAGCGGCCAGAAAAATCGCTGCAGACGATACTCTTGGTAGACGATACCCAGGACAACCTGCTGTTACTTTCACAGTTGCTGAAAGACGAATATCGCGTGCGCGTTGCCTCCAGTGGCGCAAAGGCGCTAAAAATCTGTCAGTCGGAGGATCCGCCCGATCTGATATTGCTGGACATCATGATGCCCGACATGGATGGCTTCGAAGTGGCGCAGCATATGCGCGAGCATCCGGTCTCGGAAGTCATTCCGATCATGTTCGTCACCGCCATCAGCAATGATGAAGCACGACTAAAGGGCTTTGAACTGGGCGCGGTGGATTTTATCAGCAAGCCGGTAAACTTGGAGATACTCAAGCCACGGGTACGCAATTTCATGCAATATGTCAAACTCAACAAGCAACTACAGGCAGATTTTGACGGCATGCTGGAATGGGCTCGTTTGCATGAGAATGCCTTGCTCACCACACGCCATAACATGAAAGAGCCGCTTCAAATCATGCTCCGATTGCTGGAGGGGCTGGCCAGGGATAATACAATGACGGCAAGTCAGGTTTCGCAGTTGCACAGGGTAGAGGATGCCGCCTCGCAGGTAATCGATATGGTGAACTCGTCCTCCGAGCAGTTCAGGATTGAAGCAGGTCAATATAGCCTGGACTTGAAAGCGGTTAACCTGGGTGAAATTGCAGGCGGTATTGTCGACATTTTCCGTACCGTATTTGCAGACAAACAACTCACTATTGCCCTTGATACAGCAGAGGCGATTGACCCAAAAAATCTGATGGTACTGGGCGATGCGATACTCTGCCAGTCCCTGTTACATAATCTGATCAAAAATTCCTGCGAGGCAGCCCCGCAGTTGAGCCGGATTTCCGTTACCCTGTTTGATGAATCACCGCTGCGCCTCACGATAGTCAATGTCGGCGTAGTACCTGTACAAATCCGCGAACGATTTTTCGACAAATTTACAACCTATGGCAAGCCGGGAGCGACAGGTCTGGGTGGCTATTCAGCGCAATTGCTCACCCAGGTACAAAATGGCACATTGGCACTGGACATTTGCGATCAGCAGAATCTGACGAGTTTCACCCTGACGCTGCCCCGTTACCTGAACTGACTTGATGAGAAAACTTCTGAGATTTTCTGAGGGGAAAGTGCTATCCGATAATATTTTGTTCCACAGACCGAAAACCGAATTTGATCAACGTGTCGCTTGGTGAAAGGTTAAAAGCAAATTTTCCCAGCCCTGTCGGAACGACGGTGCCATTAGTTCAGGGTGAGACAGATATTCAGAATATTTCCGCAACTACAGTCATGCGCATAGCCAGTTGAAGTCCTGTGCAGGGATTCCAAGCAGCCGCCATTTCCGCGACGTATGGATCGATTAGTGCGGTCACCTTTATTACCACGACCCAAGTGCTCGACTAAAACGATATTCATTATGGTGGATACATGGCCGCAGCAATGGCGTTGATGGAATCGCCCGCCATAATAATCGCCATCATTTTGGCCAATCGAATTCGTCAACAACGCTCTGGAAATAGCGCGTGACCCGTCACATCTCTTCGATACACGCCACGACGATCATTCCCCGTTAGATCAGTCTTTCTATCGATCAGTTGTAGATGTAAATGGGCGATATGTATGCCATAGAAAATGTTTGAAGTTAACATTTCCAATTGAAAATCAATATTGTATCGACAACGGCATCCATTCTCAATTTACCCCCCCCCGGGTGATAGACGAGCGCAATGTTGAGGGGTTTCGGAATTGAACCCAGATCCACATTCATTGCCATCGTTGCAGAGCGCCGCTCCAACTGAGGTCACATGAAAGATGTCTTTCATACTTGCAATTAAAATTAAAGAATGGTTTAATTTGATCGTTGCAGCTAAAGCGGACTTTCAATGAATCGGAACACCGGGACCTACGTCATCTCCACGACTCTGGGTGAGCCGGTGCGGGCGTTCGTGCCCCATCCATTGCCGCCAGCAAGGCCAGCTTTGGCGCCCGACCTCTACGCCGATCTCAATCGCCAAGCCGAATTGGCTCTCGCACGCCTGGCCGGCGTGTCGGGCCTGGTGCCGTCGGTGGACTGGCTGCTGTACAGCGCCATTCGCAAGGAAGCCTTGCTGACATCCCAGATCGAAGGCACGCAGGCCACCCTGGCAGACTTGTTCGATGAGGAAGCGGGATTCAAGGTCAGCAACACCGAGGATGTGGAGGAGGTGACCAATTACCTGCGAGCCTTCCGCTGGGTTCAAGAGCAATTGCGTGACCCCAAGGGGCTACCCATCAGCGTTCGGCTGCTGGGCGATGCCCATCGACTGCTGCTTGATGGCGCCAGAGGCGCAGGTAAGCAGCCAGGAGAGTTGCGTCGATCACAAAATTGGATTGGTGGCACGCGGCCGGGCAACGCCGCTTTCGTGCCGCCACCGCCGGAGCACGTGCCGGCTTTGCTGGCCGATATGGAGCGTTTCATTCATGACGATGGGACGGAGTTGCCGCCCATGGTGCGGGTGGCACTGATCCATGCGCAGTTTGAAACCATCCATCCCTTTCTGGACGGCAATGGGCGCATTGGCCGCCTGCTGATCGCCGCACTGTTCGAGCATTGGGGATTGCTGGCCGAGCCGCTGATGTACCTGAGCGGTTATTTGAAGCAGCACCAGGCCGAGTACTACCGTCGTCTATCCAACATCCGTACCGAGGGCGATTGGGAAGCCTGGGTGACCTTCCTCCTTGAGGGTGTGGCCGTGGCAGCCGGGGATGCAGAGCGAAACATCATTCAGGTGGCCAGTCTGGTGGCGGCTGACCGCAAGCGCCTGTTGCAGTCGCCCAAGGCCGGCCCTGCGAGCTACCGCTTGTTTGAAATGCTGCCGATGATGCCGCGCTTCACGATCGAGCGCGTGCGCCAGCAGCTGGACACGAGTTTTCCGACAGCGACGGCGGCGGTCAAGGTGCTGGAAGATCTGGGCATTGTGGCCGAAATGACGGGTCAGAAAAAGAACAGAAGTTACAGCTACCAAGCCTACGTCGAACTGCTCTCTCGATGACAAATCCGCGCCATTTCGCAGTCTTCCGCACTGGCAATTATGGGCTCGGCAAGTCGGTCTGCTCTTGGGCAACCGTCCGCCACCAATGACAATAAATCAGCCACCCTCGCAGGTGGCTGATTTATTGCCTTTTAGACCGAAATTTATTTACGCATTGTCAAGACCTGACC
>CAIRBC010000302.1 GCA_903876685.1 uncultured Nitrosomonadales bacterium
GAAATTCTATGGCACTACAGCGCCACTTTCAAAGTACGTAAAAATATATAATCGTTAATATTCAGATAGTTGAAAATTTCACCCGATTAAATTGGATTTGAAATAAACAGTATTACTGTTTTTGGTGTTAAAGTCCGGCTAAGCAGAGGTGTGCTATAGGTATAACCCAGATTAATGTAGGCATTAGTAATCGTCGGACTGGCATAATTCACCTTGGTTGGGGTAATTTCCCAAAGGATTTTTTTGGCTACACCGCCTGCCACATTAGTTTCGACCGTCGCGGAAAGCCCGGTGACATCCAGTCCATACAAGCCACGCCCCCCGCCCCCCAGGCCACCCACCAGCACGCGCCTGCTGTTGGAACTGACCCAGGCCACGTTGAGCTGGCCATCCACAAAATAATCATGGGGATTGACGGGATTGCCATAAGTTTTTGCGAGCTTGAGCATTTTGGGTAGCAGCATGGAAGGGACGTAAGCCCAGCGCTCCTGCCCGTTAACCGTATTGATCGCGTGCAGCATACCGTCGTTTGCGCTGACAAAAACCGTCGGGTAGCTTGCGTCGGCGACATAATAGGGGCGCGAATGAATGTTATCACCCAGCACCGAATCTCTCATCCGCAGGCTCTGCGGCCCTTCGTTGCTACGATCACCGCGCAGAAAATTGACAATATTCAAACCCGTAGCCGCAAACAAATTGATGGTGGTCGCTGGAAACAACGCCTGCTGCGTCACGCTAAGACTGGCATAGCGAAAGGGTATCTGTACACCGGCATCGCTCATCGTGGCGATCAGGCGGCTGGTATCGTAATCCTGCGCATCAATGCTGGCTGCCGCCCCCAGCGTCCATCGTTCTGCTGCAAAATTCACTGTTCCCGTAGCACTGATCGGATAAGCATGCAGATTTCCGCTCCAAAATTCCTTTTCATAATCAGCCATGTATACAGTTTCATTACCGCTGGTCAGGCTGAAATTAGAAACCTCGTTCTGTGCAACATAGCCTGTAGGCTGCAGTTGCGGGTTAAAGGCCGTGAAAGCGCCCGCCATTTTGATGAGCACAAGCGCCATGCAAAGCAGAATAATGCTGCCAAACCATTGAAAAATAACTTCTTGCTTATTTTCGCAGAGCTGGGTCATGATGGTCTCCTGATAAAGCCTGTCAGGCTGGCAGGCAGGACTGAAGATGGATCAGAATTTTACGGCCACTAATTATTAAGGAATTTAACTCTATAAAAAGACTGGACAAATTTCACAGCACCTCTGGCACTGGTGCCGCGTGCGGTAATCTGGTAAGTATTTATCGTATAGTGATTCCCCCCGTGACCACCGACCAGCAAGCCATTGTCATTTGACAGTCGTTCGATTAAATAGCGCTGATTGCCGCTAACCTGAAAGCTATTGGTGTCGTCCCAGGTCATGGTCAAGGGAACGGGTGACAGATTAGCCGGATAAAGATAAGGTTTCGCGGTGTTATAGGTAGTAAATCCGCCATCGGTGTAGCCAAAAATGGCACAGGGCGGAGGCACCACTATTGAAAGGCAGGTCTCAGCCACGTTGATCGCAGTTTCAGCATTATTCATCGCGGAGTCTTCAAACTGCAAATTACTCGCAAGCTTGAATTGGGTATCTGAAACCACCATCGAGGTGACCCCAAGCAGCATCAGGATAATCATGATAATCATGCTCATGATCAAAGTTGAACCCGATTGTTTGACGAGCAACTTTGCCGCTACCCGTCCCTCTCCCGCAAGGGGGAGAGAGGTTTGGGATGAGGGAAACAGACATGGCGGTTTCATTACAAGGGGTGGCATCATTGCCATGTCCGTTAACGTGAAACTCGCGTAGCGACTTACTCCCCCTCGCCCGCTTGCGGGAGAGGGATGGGGTGAGGGAAACGGACATGGCGGTTTCA
Organism: uncultured Nitrosomonadales bacterium; assembly: GCA_903876685.1. GTDB lineage: Bacteria > Pseudomonadota > Gammaproteobacteria > Burkholderiales > Gallionellaceae > Gallionella. The sequence continues at coordinate 1,912 of CAIRBC010000302.1, forward strand.
TTACAAGGGGTGGCATCATTGCCATGTCCGTTAGGTTAATGCACTCAGCAGTTTTCATGAGAACTCCTCACTTGCGCAATTGCACTACACTGGTGAACACCTGGCGACGGAAGCCGTCATTCATCGGGCCATACACAATATCGCCCATTGCATAAGCATTGGTATTGCTATAACCGGCTTCTATCTTTTTGCTGCGCGCCAGCATCCAGACACGCACCGAATTCACGACATTCCAGGCCGAAGTTTTTTCGAGAGCGCTGGCGCTATCAACACTATTCAGGTACTGGGTGCCAGTGCCATATTGCACCTGTAATTGTTCAATCCCGCTCACCACCATTTCATCAGCCAGGCTGCCATCTGCCTGAAGGGCGATCCGGCGCAACGCCGGAGAATTTTCGTCGTTGTCGTCTAGACCGATGTAATAAACATAGACCTGAATGGGAAAAATCGCTACCGGTGCGTCGGCAGCCGTTAAAAATGAGGGCTGTGCAGGTCCTTGAAATACCTGGCCGGTGTCATAGTTGGAGTATTGATAAAAAGTGTTGCTGGTCAATGCGACCGGTGCGCTTGCCGGCACAGGAAAAACAGTTGCCGCAGGCGCACTGGCTAACCGACGGATGACCAGGACATCACCCTGTAAATAGCCATTTTTCAGACAATCTCCGTCAAACGGGTTGCTATCATTTGCCCCCCAGATTCCCTGGTCGAGATTCTGCACAAAACGAGCACCGCCACATTCAACAACGCTTCCAGTGGGAGTGGTTACAGAGAGTGTAGCCGTTTGCGGATCCTGTGTAACATTGGTATAGCCGCGATAGCCGGCATGCCTCAATTCCCGTTTAAGCTGGTCTAGCGCATAACGACCATTGATCTGCAATTCCGCAGTGCGATCATTGGATTTGCTGTTACGCGCATTGCTGGTTAATACACCCAGCAAGGCGACAATGATCATCAGCCCGATGGTAATGGAAATCATCATTTCCACCAGGCTGAAGCCGGATTCAGAAGACTGAGGACAGAGGACAGAAGACTGAGGACAGAATTCAGAAGACTGAGGACAGAATTCAGAAGACTGAGGACTGAGGACAGAGGACAGAGGTTTGGCTAAGGTTTTGTTTTGGAAATTTTGTGCCGTGCGGCTTGACAGCCTTCTGCCTTCTGAGTTCAGTACGCGGCATGCTTCTCGTTGGGTAGTCATGGCGTCAGTTACTTATCGAGCGAGTTGCGGTATAGGAAAACAACTCACCATGGGTCGTTTTCACTGAGCTGCGGTCAGTCCAGCGGATGACGATGCTGTAGGTACTGGGGTTACCTGCAACTGTCTGGGAGATTTGCCAGCTTGCCTGCGGCAATCCGGAAGCAATTATCGCGCTTCCCCATTGACTGAGATCCCAGTTCGCCATGGTCGCGTTGTCGCAGGAATTTGCCGAACAATCGGTTGCGGCAACGCTCTGTACGTTGGTACTGGCGAGTACATAATTGACGGCTGAGGCCTTGTTTGACTCGATACGCTCTGCCATATCGGAGGCCAGAAACACTGCCTGGGTGCGGAACTGCCCGCTCTGACCCATGCGTATTGCGATAATCTGCAGGCCGGCGGTACCGAGCAGCGCGACCGCGATAATCACCAGAGTGATCAATACCTCCAGCATGGAAAATCCCTTTTGCAAAGCGAAATGGCAACACATAGATACCTCCATTGGTATATGTCAGTCCTGATCGCACTGCCGGAATGTCGGCAGTTTGCATAGCTGGCATTCGATATGATGGATGCAATTACTCGGATGCCCGAGCGGCATACTAATTCTCGCCCGCACCGATTGCCAGGCAAAATCGATCAAAGGCAGGCTACGCTGACCAGCGGTTAGCCTGCTGGAACGAACGGTTTTTTTAAGGATTAATCTTCCCGGCAAGAATGTATTTATAGCCGTTGATTTGCATTCCGAAATTACATCAAATCTTAATAAAACAGTAAGTTGATAAAATTTGCATATTATCAGTGTAGATTGGTATACTATATTATTGATCTTAAAAACCTACATAGCGCCTACACAGAATCTATACGGAAGTAGGGTTATTACCTAAAAAGGTAAACTATGAAGCATGAAAATTTTACCGTTGAACGGGTGACTGGTTATCAATGCGAGCCTGGAAAAAAACAAAGTATTTATTGGGATGGAAAAGCCCCTGGGTTAGGGTTGCGGGTTACCTCGGCAAACTCGAAATCTTATATTTTTGAAGCAAGGATTAACGGTGGCACTATTCGCATGACTATAGGCGATCCACGCAACTGGGGAATTGGGGCGGCACAAAAAGAAGCAATCCGCCTTAAATCAATGACTGATCAAGGTATAGACCCGCGCCAAGTAAAAGCAAACGAAATAGCCGCAAAGGAAGCCCGTGCCTCAGCGGCTGCGATGCAGGAGGCTCGTGAGACAGTGGCACTTGCTAAAGCGTGGCCTGAATACATTGATGATGCAAAATTCGCATGGGGCGCACTTCACCTAAATGATCATATCAAGGCAATGCAGGCCGGGGGAGAGAAGCGCGCACGAAGTAGTAAACTCACCCAACCGGGCGCGCTCGCTTCATTAGCTGGTGTTCGGCTTGTGGATTTAACGCCTGAAATGATGGTTGCATGGGCAAAAGTGGAAGGCTCAAAAAGACCGGCATGCGCACGCAACGCCAGAACACTATTAAGCACGTTTCTGAATTGGTGCACTGTACATCCCACTTATAGAGTAATCGTTACCAGTAATGCGGCGCAAAACAAGGAAGTTAAAAAATACCTAGGCAAGCCGCAAAAGAAAAATGACGCGCTACAGCGTGAGCAGTTGAAAGCATGGTTTTCCGCCGTTAAACAAATCAACAATCCAGCTATTTCCGCATATGTGCAAGCTATGTTATTAACCGGAGCAAGGCCTAACGAATTAATAACTGTTCGCTGGGGTGATGTTGATTTTCTATGGAACAGTTTAACCATACACGATAAAGTTGATGGACTTCGCATCATTCCATTAACCCCTTATGTATCACACCTTTTAGCAACCCTACCACATCGCAATGAATGGGTGTTCTCAAGCACAACCGCTGCCAGTGGGCACTTGGTTGAACCACGTATTGCACACGATAAAGCTTGTACTGTTGCAGGTTTGGATGTGACATTACACGGGTTGCGCCGGAGTTTTGCAAGCTTATGCGAATGGATAGAAATGCCTTCTGGAATTGCCGCGCAGATACAGGGGCATAAACCTCAAGGAGTACGCGAACAGCATTATATTCGCCGCCCTCTTGACTTGTTGCGCATGTGGCATGTCAAGATTGAAGCGTGGATATTAAATGAAGCTGAAATTAAATTTTCTCCAGTGCAATCCGGTTTACGTGTTGTTGCAAGCACTTGAACTTATACCGAAATTATATATTAGGTCTAATTTGTCGCGTTTTACGGATTACTTATGTAAGGTGTTGAAATGAATAAAACTAAACAAGGAGAACAAGTGATGCGCGAACAATCAGCAATGCATGAGGCGCAGCAAGATAAATTATTGCTTCGGGTTCTGGATGAATTGAATAGCCATGAATCCGGCGTGCGTTGTGATGTTGATGGGGGTGCATATTACGTGACTGGTTCAAGGCGTTGGTTAAAGATTGTAAGCGAGGAAGGGTTAATTTCACCCATGCAATTATTGGCGCTCTTATTATGTGGGTATGAGGGTTTACATAATTGGTGCGTTAATTCAGAAAGAAAAATTATTAATGAATGGGCAATATTTATCCGTGATTCCTTGAATGATGGCTTAATCGTGGCACGGGATGAAATAACCGGATTTCCTATAGGAAAGATTATCTGTCCCGACGATATGGAAATTCTTGATTGTATGTGGTGCATGACTGTATCCGATGCCAATAAATTAATACACTCAAAGAATATTGAATTTGATTTTACGGCAATGGCAAAACGCCTTTATAATAAATTTTTTGAGGATGCATTTAACCAAAGAGGATGCGCTGAAGCTGTTATAGTCGCTCCGGTTATGAGTGCTGCATTGGGTGGTGATACAACACCAGGCAAAATGCCTAACACCGGCATTGGCAAGTTGGCTGTTAAAGTCGCTTATCAGATTGAAAAAGATTGCGGAAAACCGGCTACTGCAAATCAGGTTATGAATAAATTATATGAACTGATTGATAAGGAGCCAATATTAAAAGAAAAAATTCCATATGGTATCAAGTGGATTACTACAAACCATACTGAAGCTTGCTTTTATATTGAAGCCTGCGGAAAGGTTTTAACAAAATGGAATTTAACCCGCGTATGACCTGAATCAACCCGCGTATGACCTGAATCTAACCCCTATAACAAGAACCTAAGCCCGCTGACAAAAGCGGGCTTTTTTTATGTATTTTTATAGAGAACAATACTAACCGTCATCAATCAACAAAAGTGCGATTAACATGAATTCCTATCAATTATCAAAAACATCAACGGAATCTATTCCGCCATTATTTCCGCCACTTAAAGATGTGACCCGTGTAAATATCACAACTGAAGAGGCCGCGTATTATCTTAACCGGAGTTTAACAAGTACCAAATTTTAATCAATATAATCATAATATTGCAGCGTACTAGTTTTGTAAAAGAGA
>CAIRBC010000303.1 GCA_903876685.1 uncultured Nitrosomonadales bacterium
CCTTTATCCGCTGCATCCTGCTTGCTTACCTGAAATATGCTGTCAATCCCGCCACAGCCCTTGAAAAATCAGGAATTACCGACGCGATGCTACAAGATCCTGCCGGAATGGTGACGGCGGTACAACTTGAAATCATGTCCAGAATTGCGATGCAGGAATTGGATGATGAGGCACTGGGCTGGTTTTCGCGCCGCTTGCCCTGGGGTAGTTACGGCATGCTGTGCCGAGCCTCCCTGCCTTCGCCGAATCTGGCGGTTGCACTGAAACGCTGGTGCAGACATCACCGTCTACTGACCGAGGATATTACGCTCAATCTGGAATCCACACCGAACCTGGCAAGGTTGAAGATAACTTCCTGCTTGCCGAATACGGAAACAGTTGAATTTTGCCTGGTAACCTGCCTGCGCTATATACTTGGTTATGCCAGCTGGATTATCGATTCGCGCATTCCGCTGCTACAAACAAGCTTCCCTTTTCCAGCGCCCCCCCATCACGCAGTTTATACCGTGATATTCCCGGGTCCGCTGCGTTTTGACAGTGAAGCGGCAGAACTCTGCTTTGACCCTCGTTATCTGGACTTGCCGATCCGCCGCGACGAACGTGCGCTGCAAGCGATGTTACAGAATGCACTGCCCCTCACGGTGTTTCAATACCGCAAGGATCGGCTGCTGATTCAGGGTGTCAGCCAATTCTTGCATGATCATCTGGACAGTACGGCAACGGCCGAAAGCGTTGCCGAACACTTGCATATTTCGGTACGCACCTTACACCGCCAACTCAAGGAAGAAGGAACTTGCCTACAAAATCTGAAGAACCAGACTCGACGCGACCGTGCTATCGAACTGCTCTCACGAACCAATCGGAGCATAAAACAAGTAGCAAACCTGGTAGGCTTCTCCGATGAAAAAAGCTTCACCCGTGCCTTTAGCCAATGGACCGGCAAGACGCCAGGAGATTTCAGCAGACATTCAAACGCGACCAGGCATACGTTATGAACCATTTACCCACAGCCTTTTTTTGCAAAACTGGCGATAACCAATATCAACCCACGGAAGCCACCATCGGCCCGTGGTCAGCAAAACTTCAGCATGGCGGCCCCCCATCCGCCTTACTGGCGCATGCCTTGCGGGTTTATCCCTCGCCAAATAATCTGCTGGTATCGAGAATTACCATCGAAATTCTGGCTCCGGTTCCGCTGACCGAATGCGAAATAATTGTTGAACCGGTTCGTGGTGGACGAAGAATTGAACTGCTCAAGGCGCAATATATTTCCGAAGGCAAGGTTTACCTGATTGCCCATGCCTGGCGACTGGAAGCGCTACCCGGAATCTCGGAAGCCATCCATGAACCGTTCACATTACCTGACTTGCCCGATCCGCAACCGCTAAGCTGGTATGCCGGCATCGATTACTTTCCCTATCTGCATGCCCTCGAATGGCGTTATTCCAGTGGCAGCTTTGATCAACTAGGACCGGCAACCGTCTGGGCAAGGCCGCGCATTCTCCTGATTGAAGGACATGAAATCAACGGCTTTGAATCGCTGATCCTGCTGATCGATTCCGCCAACGGGATTAGCGCCGAACTCGAATTTCAGAAATGGTCGTTTGTACCGGTAGACATGACCGTCGGACTTTACCGGCAACCTGCAGGTCCCTGGTTTGGCATGAGCGCACGCACCGTTATCGAAAATAATGGAATCGGCCAGACCACCACTACCGCCTTTGACCAAAGCGGCAGTGTCGGACATAGTATGCATACGCTATTTGTACGCCCCAGATGACAGACAACAATGTACCCTGTCAGACCCGCCCTCAACTTTTAAGGCTGCCATGAGCACGATTTATCAATTGCTATCATCAAATTTTGCATTAACGGTTCCGTTCAACCGGATGGAACCAGAACATCTGCAGTGGATGATAGAACGGATGAAACTATGTTTTTATGCCAAGGGAGAGGTAATCGTCTCACCCGAGCAAAAACAAGTTGAACAGTTTTACGTCGTCAAACAAGGGATTGTCTATGCCGAACAATTAATTGAAAAATCCACTGAAGTGGATACCTGGCTGGAACTGGACAAAGGAGAATGTTTTCCGCTGGGCGCCCTACTGGCACGCAGACCCGTGTATAGC
>CAIRBC010000304.1 GCA_903876685.1 uncultured Nitrosomonadales bacterium
AAACCGCATTGTCAAGACCTGACCCTGTGTGATGACCCTATAAAAAGCTGATTTCCAGTGCCGATGTGAGATTTGACGGACATCTGGCTACGCTTCGAGCTGCCGGAGCTTCAAGTCAAGTAAAGGAGAAAAATCATGGCAAAAAATCTAAATGACGTGCTGGCTGCGCTGCCGCCTGAGCGTCGCGCAAAAGTGGAACAGCGCGCGGGGGAACTTGCGACTGGCCGTTGCACATACCCAACAAGACCTCGCCGCGAGTCTTGGAGCAGGACAGAACACGATCTCGCGCATTGTGCGCCGAAGCGACTTGTTGCTCTCTACGCTACGGCGCTATATCCAGGCAATGGGCGGCGAACTCGATCTGGTTGCGCGTTTTCCCAATCGCTCGCCCGTCTTGCTCGATCACATCGCTCAAGAGCCAGCAAAGAAGCGCGCAGATTCTACTAAGCGTATCAGCACACGCCACAAGACAACTGCACAATAACATACCAATCACCGGGACTTAATCGCGCTAAAACGAATGCGAAGATGAACCCGTTGGATGATAAAGGGTAGCGTCCCATTTATTAACCAGAAAAACCGTGAGTAAGTATTATTTTGCAATAAAATTAATATATTACGCAAAGCCGTGGTCTATCCCCAGTTCTTTTCTTTTAGCCAGTTTGGTCTTGAATACGAAATTTAGCCAATAATAGGCAGGTAGAATGCAATTTCTGCTAGTTTTGCAAAATATGCGTCAGCTCCCCATGTAAAATGTACGTGATTTACCAACATTTCGGGAATTGATTATGAGTTCAAAACAAGTAGGAGTGGGTGCAAAGTCCTGTTGGTTTGTCGGGGCTTCATACGGTGGCACCGAAGATCAAACACCACGTTTTCTGCAAGAAAGCATTTGGGAAAACGGGTATCAGGATAAATACCAAGACACAGTGAAGTCCATTCAAGTCGGGGATCGTATTGCAATCAAATCATCTTATACAAGAAAACATGATCTGCCCTTTGACAACAGGGGTCAAACAGTTTCAGTCAATGCGATTAAAGCCATTGGAACGGTAAAGAGAACCTTGGCGATGGCCGGATCTTGAGGGTTGACTGGGAACCCTTCAGTCCGCCGCGTGAGTGGTACTTCTATACCAATCGAAGTACGATCTGGCGCGTCTTGCCTGGCGACTGGACCACAGATGCCCTGATCGGATTTGCGTTCGAAGAAAAGGCGCAAGATCTCAACCGATACCGCAACGCCCCTTACTGGCGAGAACGTTTCGGTGATAGCTCCGTCGACAAACGACGCTTCGTCTGGACTCGCTTTTATGAAGCGGTGGCTGACAAGCTCCTTACCTTCAGAACCCGGCGTGATGAGCTGATTTCCGGAATTCACACTATCGCTTCCAAGGTAGATAGTCTGACTAAGGAGCTGTTAAAAAATAACTGTAACAAATGATGTTCGGGTGATATTATGTCATCATGATAATTAATGATGATCAAATTACCCGCATACGCACCAGATTCGAGAAGCTTGCGTGGACATTGGATGAACGTATGCGGCGCCTTTTTGCCGCTGCAGAGGCTTCAACTTTAGGTCGTGGCGGTATTGCCAAAGTTGCTCAAGCTACAGGGGTTTCACGGCGCGCAATTTATGTGGGGTTGGAAGAGCTTGAAGCAGAAAAATTGCATTTTGAAAGTCCGAGCAATCGGATCCGCAAAGCAGGAGCTGGCAGAAAATCGATTATTGAGACCGATTCCGGAGTGAAAGCAGCGTTAGAGAAGCTAGTCGAGCCGACGACCCGTGGTGATCCGGAATCTCCGCTACGCTGGACTTGTAAAAGCCTACGAACGCTTGCCGATGAGTTAACCAATAACGGTCATCCGATAAGCTATCCGAAAGTAGGAGATTTGTTGCGGGAGCTTGGTTACAGCTTGCAGGCTAATCGAAAGATGTTGGAAGGAACTGATCATCCAGACCGTAACGCCCAATTCGAGTTCATCAGCGACCAAACCAAGCAACGACTGGCTGTGGGTAACCCTGTCATCTCGGTCGACACCAAGAAGAAAGAACTTGTCGGCGCATACAAAAACAACGGTACAACCTGGCAACCTGAGGGGAAACCAGAATTAGTAAAAGTTCATGATTTTATTGATAAGGAGCTTGGGCGCGCGAATCCATATGGTGTCTACGATATCGGAAGCAATACCGGCTGGGTCAGTGTGGGGACGGATCATGATACTGCCAGCTTCGCAGTTGAAACAATTCGACGGTGGTGGAATACGATGGGGAAGAAGCGATATCCTGATGCATCTGAATTGATGATTACTGCAGACGGTGGAGGCAGCAACGGCAGTCGAGTACGTCTTTGGAAGTTAGAATTGCAACAATTGGCTGATGAGATAAATATCCCGATCCATATTTCTCACCTTCCTCCAGGTACAAGTAAGTGGAATAAAATTGAACACCGTCTATTCTCGCACATAAGTATGAATTGGCGGGGGCAACCATTAATTAGCCACGAGGTGATAGTCAATCTTATTGCTGGGACGACCACTCGCAAGGGATTAAAAGTTCATGCCGAACTGGATAACTCTGAATACCCGTCTGGCATTAAAGTCAGTGATGATGAGTTTGAGAAAATCCGTATTACACGCAATGAATTTCATGGTGAATGGAACTACAAAATAGATCCGAATTCCAGCTAAATTTGTTACACTTATTAATTAACGGCTCCTAACCTGCAGGATCAATTTGCGGATGGTTCATCAGGTCCTCTGAAGGACATCTGCCCATTTACGTCCATGGGTATATTCAACCGGGGAATTACTGATGCAAATCGCAAAGCCATTGCGAGTGAACTGGCCAGTCTGCTTGGCATAACCGAACCTGTTCCTGACTCCTTTGAGGGGATTCCGATTTTTACCATCAGAGGTTATGGTATTTCGGTTTCGAGAACAGACACCAACCAGATGACATTGACACTCTTTGGGAAGTCTTCTCTCAGGCAATTACTTTCGCGGAATCGGATGATGTAAATGCACGGTAATCATTTGTCTCTGCCTACGACAATGCGACGCAGCGCAATGGTGTGGGATGTAACCTTACCATGGGTCTTTACTGGATTCGCCCTTGGAATTTCCCAACACTTAATGGGCAATCCCAGCGTTACATCAGCAAGAAGCTCAATATCCAGATTGGTATGAACGGTTCTAAGATTGCGACGAAGGACAATATGAACATGGTTTGAGACTCCTTTTGTGGTTGTGGAAATGATTGTGGTTGTAGTGGGAGAGGCGGTTGATGATGACGGGATTGATGTAGAGTAAATGCAGGTGGAAAGGAAAACGCCCTGAGTCAAGTTGATCGAGGGTGATTTCCGACCAGGATTCGAACCGGAATTATTTGATATCTTTTAATTTAAGTGTCTATAATGTACACATTAGCTAGATAGAGGAGTTTGGTGATGCGTATAGTTACTTCAGTTGAAGCTCAAAATAAGTTTGGTGAATTGTTGGATAACGCTCAGCGTGAACCTGTCACCATTACCCGGCGTGGTCGTCCTGTGGCTTTTTTATTGTCACCTGCCGACATGAAGGAATTAATGGACGTTCGGCTAATGCGTAAGAAAAATGTTGCTGATTTTCAGACATTTTTTGCTACATCGGACGCGCTTCTTGCTCCTGCTGCAAACGAGTTAAGCGATGCTGACGTGGTTCGTCTGGTTAATGAAGTTCGGTAGGCGTATCGTACTGAATACCAGTACATTGATTGGTGCAGTTCTTCGTCCCAATTCAATTCCTCGACAAGTTTTGATAAAAGCGCTGTCAGAGGGTGAGTTGTGTGCATCGCCTGCTACGCTTGTAGAACTTGATGAAGTGATTGCACGAGATAAGTTTGATCGTTACCTAGGTTTGGCAGCCCGCCAGAATTTTTCAACAATGTATCGTGATCGGGTCAGGCTGTTCGAAGTTTCAGAAGCTGATGAGGCTGCCTTGGCCATTACTTGCCGAGATGCACGGGACAATAAATTTCTGGCATTGGCGTTAACCTGCTCAGCGGATGTGCTGGTTTCCAGTGATGATGATTTGCTGACGCTGAATCCTTATTGTGGCATTCAGGTAAAGAAGCCAAAAGCTTACTTGGACGACTGAATGTGCGGGGTAACCGACTCTACTGGTCCATATGAGTGGATGTCGTAAGAGAAAATTTAGCAGAAGCTCAATCTACAATTGCGGAGGGCGAAAGACTGTGATCCAGTAATGACCTTAGATTCTCAGCACATGACGACTTCCCCATCATTCCAGTTTCTCAGTTTTTTCAGGATGCCAGCTCTGCCACAGCCACCGGACTTGACAACCATCCTGATCTCCGCCCGTTCCGCCATTTCTGCCACCCCTGCACCCACCAGCCCAGGAACCACCGACCGAGGGGCATCCTGCAGGCACCCATGTCGGACTCAGGATATATCTACCCCCGCAATTGTCCAACCTGTGTTATTTTTCCTGATCGTAGCTAAGGCGAGACCGTCGAACCCCAAACAGCAAAAAGCCCCCCAGGGATGGCCTGATTGCAATTTTACAACTACATTTTATACTTGTGTCTTCTGGCTCCCCGACAGGGATGATGTTTGGTTGTTGATTGCGTCCAGCTTGACTTGAAAAATAAATGAGGAGGATAATCCTGATCGTGCATTGGAATATTGGTGCCATAACAATATAGGAATTTCGAAATGACTACCGCAAGTATGCGTCCCGTCAGCGTCAAAGTGGTTGGAAGTAATGGTCAAATCTCTCTGGGGAAGCAGTTCGCCGGGAGACAAGTGTTGATCGAAGAGCAAGAGACCGGAGTTTGGCTGGTACGAACCGCAACAGTGATACCAGATAACGAACGCTGGCTCCACACCACTGTCGCTGCGTCAGACTTGACCAATGCTCTGGCATGGGCTAGTCAGCACATGGCCAGTGATGAAAATCTAGACGGTATTCTTACTCGGCTGTCCCATGATGCAGAATAATGCTGGTGGAGCAATCCGTTTGGATTTGAATAACCCGGTATTTCAGACTAATCTGTTTTCGTTGCAAAAGTTAGAACGACATGCTGTACTCGATACGCTGAACAAAATCCGCCAACTAACATGGAATCAGCTTTATCGTGACAGTGGCGTTAAGTGGGAGAAAATTGCCAGTATCAAACCTCCTGCGGGCATTGATGCGATTTATTCGCTACGCATAACCCAGTCGCGACGGGCGACTGCTTTTCGTGACGGTGATTTCATGCGATTGCTGAATATTACCCCTGATCACGACAGCACTTATCGACAAAAGTAGAAATTCCGCCCACTTGCCCAGTCGAACCCAATACCGACTACAGCCACGCCTGCGATAGATCGGGCCGAACCCAAGTAGTGGCTCATGAGACGGCTCAGCGACAGCGACTGAGGGGTATCCTGTAGCCTCCCATGTCGGACTCAGGATATATCTACTTCCGCAATTGCCCAACCAGTGAAATTTTTCCTGATTGCAGCTAAGGCGAGACCTTCGAACATTCAGACCCCGGACAGCAAAAAGCCACCCCTAGGGATGGCCTGATTGCAATTTTACAACTAGTTTTTATACTAGCGTTTCTTGGCTCCCCGACCTGGACTCGAACCAGGGACCTGCGGATTAACAGTCCGTCGCTCTACCGGCTGAGCTATCAGGGAATGAAGAGGTGCGCATGATAGAGATTTTGTACGGCTTGGTCAACCTGAAATTGAGGTTTCTATGAAATATTTTAAAAAAATTGCATTTGGAATGTCACTTTTGCTGATTTTGGCTAGCTCCGCAGTTTATTTGATCCCGTTTGATGCTTATGTGCCGGAGGTGGAGCGGGTATTATCCGGACAATTGCATGAGCCGGTCAGTGTGCGGCATCTGCGAATGGCGGTGTTACCCAGGCTGCAAGTGGAATTGCAGGAGGTTAATTTCGGCGGATCTGATGGGATTGCTGTCCGCAGGATTATTGTTAGGCCTGATTTACACGCCTTGCTGGCAGGTGAGGTGGTATTTCGACAAATTCTGTTGGAGGATGGAACGGCTCATCTTGCATTTCTCCAGAAACTGCCTGAATTGATTAAAAGCTCAACGACTTCCAGCATCGTCACGCTTCGTCAGTTGCAATTGTCCGGGATGAAGCTGGTCGCTTATGGTGTGAACTTGGGACCGATTGAAGCGAAAGTCGATTTTGCTAAAAATGGCAGCTTGGAACGGGTATGGCTGGCAATGGCTGAGCAAAAAATGACAGTCATCGTTTCGCCGCAGGCTGAGCAACACTTTGCGTTGGTGATGCAAGCGCGTGATTGGCTTTTACCGCAGCTTCCTGGATTGACCAAAGATTCTGAATTTCGCCTTGACGAATTGCATATGCAAGGATTATTTGGCTTGAAAGAGTGTGTGGTGGACGATTTTTCTGTCTCTGTAAGGGGTATGCACCTGGCAGGGAAAGCCAGAATTGATTATTCGAATGGCTGGCAAGTTCAGGCAACAGTGAATCAAATGGATGTGCAATTGGAGCCTTTTATGCAAATGCTGGGTAAACCTATGGTGCTTGCAGGCGAAATTTCAGCAAAAGGGGAATTAAGCAGTCACGGGGAATCCATGCAAGCACTAAAAGATGATATAAGGTTTGCCGGAAATGTGCTGATCAGGAATGCCTCGGCGCATATTTCTGCCGGTTGGAAGCATCCGCTTAAAGCCGATCTTATCAAGTCGATTATTACCCTGGAGCCAAACAGGATAAAACTGGATGGACTAGAGGCGAGATTGTATGGTGGTATGCTGACGGGGGTGGTCGATATCAATCATCAGGAATTGTCCGCCAGTCTGAACGCGAAAAATATTGCACTTCATTCTTTGGTGGAAACACTAACAGAGGATTTATTTTTTACTGGTAGCATGGACGCAGTGACTCAATTCAAGATGCGATTGGATAAGTTTGAGCAGTTTCCGGCTAGCTTGCAGTTGAAGGGAGAATTACATTTACGCAATGGTTTGCTGACCAAAGTGGATTTATTGCAGGCAGCAAAGGGCAAGACTGCTACTGGCGGGACGACACAATTTGATGATTTGACAGCAATGCTTGCGGTGGATGCAAGCGGCTATCATTTTAGAAAATTGAAAATTGCCTCTGGATCACTGAAGGCAGAGGGGAAGGTAGATGTCAACCCTGCATTCAAGCTTTCCGGGGCTTTGGATGCAGAAGTGAAAGGAACCGCTGGTCTGATCAGTATGCCGATGATCGTTTTTGGCTCGGTGCAACAACCGGTTGTCAGGCCGAGTGATTCGGCGATGGCTGGTGCAGCAGTGGGAACCCTGTTATTGGGACCGGGTATAGGGACTGCGGCAGGGATCAAAATCGGCGGTTTTTTGAACAAAATGTTCGGCAAGGATGAGAATAAACACACCTCAACGGATGGCGCAGTCAAGTCATCCGTAAGGAATTGATTTATAACCATAGAATCCTATCCGTTAGAATATGCCATGGACAGTCAAACTATTTTTGTCAGAACCATTAAAGGCCAAAGCGAGGCGCAAAGCAGCACTACGCAGCTTCCGGAAGGTTTAAGGCGCGCCTTGATGATGGTAGATGGAATTGCATCGTTGGATGCGATCAGCAAGCGTGCAGCCCCCAGTTTGCGTAGTAATCTATTGGAACTGATCAAGGAATTGGTGAAGGAGGGGTACATCGAAGATAAAATCAAAGCGGCTTTCGGCATAGTCATTCCTCAAAGAATGGCTACACCCATAAAAAAACAATCCGCTGAAACAAACGGTGAATTGGATTTCACCTCAGCCTTCCGCGTGCCCACACCCGAGATGCTGGCAGCAGAGGCAGAGGCAGAGCGAAAGAAAGTTGCGATAGTAACCAGAGCGCTGGTCGAGGCAGAGGCCAAAGCACGCGCCTTTGTTCAACTAAAAGCAACCCAGGAAGCGGCGCGTCTCAAGCTTGAATCAGATGCAATCGCGCTGGTTGCGAAGTTGGAAATCGAAGCCGTTAGATACAAGGCGCAACAGGATGCTGAGCGCCGCAAAGAAGAGCGGGAAGCATCAAGGGTGCGCGAAGCAACTGAACGTAATGCAAGAGAAAATGCCGAGGCGGCCAGGGACAAGGCTGAGCGTGAAATTGTAGGTGTGAGAGCGGAGCTTGAAGCGACCAAGGAAAAGGCCGAAGTGGAGTCCAAGGCCAGAGTGGAATTGCTACGACGTGCCAGAGAAGCCTCCGAGTCGGTCAAGTTAAAATCACAACAAGAGGCGGTCGCTGCGCTGCACAATGCAAAACAGGATGCGATTAATGCAAGGGTCGAAGTGGAGGCTGCCAGACAGTATGCCGCCATGCAGGCTCAAGAGCATGAGTCGATAGAACGTCATTACCAAGAACAGGCCGAGGTTGCACGAGCAAGAGCCGAGCAGGAAATTGTCGGTGTGAGGGCTGAGCTTGAGGCGGCTAAAGTAGCGGCTGAAATGAAAGCAAGAGCTGAGGTGGCGTTAGTTCTGGAAGTTGAGGCGAACAAGTTAAAGGCTCAACAGAGAGTGGATGCTGAACACAAGGCGGATACTGAGCAACTCAGGGCAGAGCAGGATGCAGCCAGGTCACTGGCAGAAAATGAACTTGCCTTAGTCAGAGCGCGAGTAGAGGCTGAACACCAAGCCAGAGAGCAAGCGGAAAGCGCTCGAGTGCAAGCAGAACAGGTGGCAGCCCATATTCGAGCCGAACTTGAGGCTGCGAAAAAAGTGGCTAAAGTCGAATATGCTCGCCGTATGGAGGCTGACGAGGCAAGGTTGAAGGCACAGGTTGAAGCTGACCAGAGCAAGGTCGAACATCAGGCTGCCGAGCAACGTGCCAGAGCGGAAGCGGAAAGCGCGCGTTTACAGGCAGAACAAGAAGCGAAGCAGGTTCGGGCTGAGCTTGAAGCTGCCAAAGCAGCGGCCAAAATCCAGGATGCGAAGCACGTAGCAGACGAGAAAATCAGATTGATGGCGCAGGTTGAAGCGGATAAGAGTAAGGCCGAACATCAGGCTGCAGAGCACCGTGCCAGAGCGGATGCGGAAAGTGCGCGATTGCAGGCAGAGCAAGAAGCACTGCACCTGCAGGCTGAAATTGAGTCTGCCCAAGTAGCGCTTAAAGCCGAGGACGCGCGCCGCATAGAAACAGAGGCGGCCAGGTTAAAGGCACAGTCTGAAACGGCGATCTTTGAGGTAGCGTATGAGCCCAATTCCGCTACAGAAGTTGAAACGCTTGAAGCGGTGCAGGAGGTCGTTCAGTTGAATATTGCGGGTGAGGTACTTAAAGCGAAGTCACCTGGTGTAGCGGATTTACGTTCCAAGCCCGCGACCGTATTATTTTTTGATGTGGTTGGATACACCAAGCAATTCGTCCAGGTACAGCAGAAAATCAAGGATCAGTTCAATGAGTTGGTAACGGAATGTTTAAATGCGAGAAATCAGAGCGAATTTATTATTCTGGATACGGGAGATGGTGCTGCTATCGGCTTTTTGGAACACCCTGAAGATGCGCTGGAAGTAGCGATGAAATTCCGCAAGTTAGTCATGCTTAAACGACAGGGTGATTTTCCTCATAAAAATTCCCCTGCGTTAAATGTGCGTATAGGAATACATCTGGGGCCGATCAATGTGGTCAAGGACATGAATGGCCAAAGCAATATGGTCGGTGACGGTATTAATGACGCGCAAAGAGTGATGAGTTTTGCGGGAGCGGATCAGGTTTATGTTTCCGGATACTATTACGATTTTGTATCCAGGTTGAGTGATGAGTATAAGGCATTGTTTCAATATCGCGGCATGCAAAAGGATAAGCACAATCGTGAACATCAACTTTATGAACTAGTAGAGGTAGCAGATACTGAAAGCATAGCGCAGCAGGAGCGTGATCGACCGGCAGCGCTCAAACTGGAACCCTTCAGTCTCACCATGCCTGAGCCTACAGTTTCTTCAGCCCCCGTACCAGAGTCTCAACCTTGGCTGGATGACGCAGTAGTCGAAGAAAATATCGACTTGTATAAATTATCTTTGTGTCAGGATGCGACAGAACAGCCCCTGTTAGCGACAGCACCTTCCGATGTTGCCATACAAGGTTTTAAGGTGACTGTTGATGCCAGCGTGGTTGCCAGGGATGAAATTCAAGAAACGGTGCTTGCAGGTACGCAAGCTGTTGAAATGGTAGCCGTCAAGCCACTCATGCCGACTGCCGAGGAAATAAAAGGTTTAGCGGAGCAACAGGTCAGGCTTTGGGCAGAAGCTGAACGGCGTAGCACCGAGGCGACCGTTTCACAGCAAATTTCCACTCAGCCGCCGCAGACCGTAAAAAAAGTGCTCCCCAGAGCTCGCCTCAAACCCGTGCATTGGGGAAAAATAGCCGCAGGATTATTGGTTGCGTTGCCATTTGTGCTGATTTTTGGTCCCTCTCTCGTACCCACACAGGGTTATGCTACCCGTTTGGAACAAAGGCTGGGGTTGAGTTTGCAGCAACCGGTTCATATCGGACGATTAAAGGGGCGATTGCTACCCTCACCTAGTCTGGAAATAAACGATCTGGTGATGGGTGAGGTCAGGCCGTTTCAGGTTCAGCAGCTAAGGATCAATTTTGCATGGTCTGCCTTATTTGCTGCGCATAAACAGATTGAGGGTATTGAGATGGACGGGGTAAAAGCAAATGAGGCGGCTTTTCCAAAGGTATTTGAATGGATAAAAAAAATAAATTCAGATACGCAGTATTCGGTGGCACATATCGGCCTTGATCATGCGAAGTTGGAAGCGGAAGGGGTGCAATTGTCTGGTATCGCAGGCGAGTTGAATTTCAATCCGTCGGGAAAATTTACCCGTGCCAAATTGCATTCCGAGGGAAACAAACTCGCACTGGAAATTATCGCAGCCCCGGAAAATAAATTACGCTGGGCTGTTGCGCTGCACAACAGTCCCTTGCCGTTTTTAGCCGATTGGGTTTTCGATGAACTGGATGCCAAGGGAGAACTTGCCGGGAATAACCTGGCGATTACCGATCTTGACGGACGAATTTTTGGGGGTATCCTGCGAGCGAATGCGCAAATGAACTGGGATTCAGGTTGGCGTGCTCAGGGCGAACTAACCGTTAAAAATATCACTTTGCAAAATATTCATAAATCATTGGAGGGAGATATGGAGGGAACTGCTAAGTTTCAGATGCAGGCTGAACGACTGTCCGGACTCAGGGAGTCAGCCGCTATGGACGGCAATTTTGCGATTTATAAAGGATTGATACATGGTATCGATATGGTTGGGACGGCTCGTTTACGCAGCAAGGAAATGTCACAGGGCGGACGTACTCATTTTGATGCGTTGAGTGGCGAATTAACCTATGCCAAAGGCGAATACCACGCCAGGAAGATAAAAATGAACGCCGGTGTGTTAAACGCGAACGCTACACTGGATATAGCCGGTCAGCAGTTGTCCGGAAGGGTTGCAGCTGATCTGGGAAAATTGGCAGGAATCGGAACCGTCATATTGCAAATCGGCGGAACAACCGACAAACCTTCGTTACGTACGACAAGGTAACAGGCGCGACTCAACCATAAGGCGTATTGCGCTGCGCTTATGGATGCCCCGGGTGATTTCACCTTACAGGGATTGCTCGCGACACGCTGACAGACATTTTTCCAACGTACTGAGCAGCGGATCCGGATCCAGCGGGATGCTGATAATTCCATTTATTCCCCATGCACGGAATCTCTGACTATCCACGTCAGTGATCGCCAGCACGGCAAGTTGCTCCTGTTCAGGAAGACTCCGGATCACCTTGATGACTTGTTCGTCCTTCAGCATCAGCATTGTCGGATTAATCAGCAGTGCTGCGTAGCCGGCTTTACTCACCATTTCGATGACACTAGCACCGTCTTTTGCTACATCTACCAGATAGCCCTTTTCTGCGAGTATCAGCGTGATGATTTCCCGGAAAATCGGGTCATTTTCAGCCAGCAGGATACGCGCTCCGGGATACGGTCTTTTCACACTATCTGGTGCAGTATTCAATTGAACCACGGCATCAACCCGGGAATCGCTCTTGTTCAGGCGTGCGGTAAACCAGAACTGACTGCCGCAACCTGGCGTACTCACAACGCCTATTTCACCTCCCATCAGCGTCACCAGATGCTTGCTGATCGCCAATGCCACTCCTAACCCACCGTGTTGGCGCGTCGATGAATCATCCTTCTGCTCAAACGCATTGAACAGATACTTTTGATTTTCAACAGCAATACCAATACCGGTATCGCAAACCTCAAAACGAACCAACACCTCCGTTGGGCTATCCGTTAGTAGTGAAGCAAGTATGCGAACCTGTCCCGTTGCAGTGAGTTTGATGGCATTGTCAACCAGATTCTGCAGTATCTGTGTTAAACGTTCGGCATCTGCGTCGACAAAGCAATCGCTTACGCTGGATTCGATGTTGAATTCCAGTCCCTTGTCCTTTGCCTGCTGTGCAAATAGCCGGTTCATGGAATCAAAAATTGTGCCCAGTCTGAAATTAGTCTGCGTCAGGGTCAGCTTTTCCGCTTCGAGCTTGGTAAGATTCACCACGTTATTGATGATCGAAAGCAAATATTCTGAAGACCTGATGATGTTGTCTAGCTGAGCCTTCAATTTAGGATCGCTTGCACGATATTGAGCCAGTTCAGCCATGCCCAGGATACCATTCAAAGGCGTGCGAAACTCGTGACTCATGTTGCTTAGAAATCTGCTTTTAACCCGATTATTAATTTCAGCCATCTCCAGTGCGACCGTCAGTGCTGTGGTGCGTACACGGACTTGCTCTTCAAGATGAAGGCTATGCGCTTCCACTTCGTGACGCAACTGCTCACGCTCAAGCAGATTGCGGATTCGCTGCCGGGTGATTTCAATTTGGATCGGCTTGGTGATGTAGTCGGCGGCACCGAGTTGCAAACCTGTGCTTTCAGAACTGATATCGCTCAAGGCGGTGAGGAAGATCACCGGCACTTTACGCAAACTGGGGTCAGCCTTGAGTCGCCGCAAGGTTTCATAGCCGTCCATTTCCGGCATCATCACATCCAACAAAATCAGATCGGGGGGATATTGTGCAGCCAAGCTCAAGCCCATCATGCCGGAAGAGGCAATCTGCATATCAAATTCCTCATCCAGAGCCGCGCCGAGTGTCAGCAGATTAATCGGCGTATCGTCGATCGCCAGGATTCGCGGGCGCTTAATATTCATGCGTTATTTTCCTTCCAGCCGAGCGCTAACGCGATCGGCATTAACTGTTCCAGGACGGCTGCAAAATGCAATTCGTTAAGTAAAGGCGCAATTACCGATAGTTGCGCTGCCACCTCTGCCGAAATATTGGCCTCTTGCAATTTTCTGAACTGGCGTATGGCGCCGAATCTATTTTCAAGAAGCATTTCTTCGAGTTCACGATAAATAGTGACTGGCTGCGCCTCAGTATTCAATTTAATGAGTGCGTCACCCTGCCGCGCAATTGTCAGGTCAGTTGACCGTTCAGAGCGTCCGGAATTTTCGTCCGATAGCGGCGGTTCTGTCGGCGCGACGCGATTGCTCTCGCTGTACACGACGGGCAGCCAGCGTGCCAGGGTTTCCATCAGTTTTTCGAAATAAATCGGCTTGGCGATAAAATCATCCATACCCGCAGCCAGGCAACGCTGACGATCTTCAGCATAAGCTGCCGCAGTCAGTGCGATGATCGGCAGAGGCTGTTTATTCTGGTTAGCCTCCCATAGACGGATGTTTCGGGTGGTTTCATAACCATCCATCACGGGCATTTGTACATCCATCAGGACGAGGTCGACCGGCTGCTGAGTGATCCAATCGACGGCTTCCAAGCCGTTTTCGGCGAGGTGCAGCATAATATCTGACTGCCTGAGCATTGCCGTAATGACATTTCTGTTGGTTTCACTATCATCGACCAACGGCACCCGCCCCGTTAATTGCAGACTCTCTACAGAGTTAACTCTGCTTCGCAACTCAGTGACCCGCTCCACTACCGTTGCCTTGATCGTGAACCAAAATCGGGAACCCTGTCCGGGTTCGCTGGAGATGCCGGTGTCTCCACCCATCTGCTGGGCGAGCTTTTGCACGATTGACAAGCCCAGTCCCGTACCGCCATATTGACGCGTAATGGAACTATCGATTTGTGAGAAAGGCTTGAACAACGCCGCAAGTTTGTCTTTCGCAATACCAATTCCGGTGTCAATGACGGCAAATTCCAGCACCGCACTATCCTTGTCACGAGAAATTTCCCGTCCTTCGATTAGTACCATGCCCTCGCGGGTAAACTTGAGCGCATTACTCACTAAATTATTAAGTATCTGGCGCAGCCGATGCGGATCGCCCAGATAGTGCTGTTCAAGCAGGAAGTTCACGCTAATTTTTAGTTTCAAGTCTTTGTTAATTGCTGCCTCGGCGTAACATTTATTGACTTCATCGATGAGCAAAGCCGGACAGAAGGCAATACACTCCAGATCGATTTTCCCCGCCTCTACCTTGGAGAGATCCAGGATATCGTTGAGCAGGATCAACAGGTTATTACCGGAACGAAGAATGGTCTGAGCATAGCTCAACCGGTCGGCCTCCAAAAGCTGAGGCTGCGCCATCACCTGTGCCATGCCCAGAATACCGTTCAGCGGGGTGCGCAACTCGTGACTCATGGTTGCCAGGAATCGGCTCTTGGCGAAATTGGCAGCATCGGCGGCTTGTTGCGCCTCAAGTAACCGGGTCTCGGCTTGTTTACGTTCCGATATATCAGCCAAGGTGCCGATCAAGCGTGACGGCTTGCCGGAAGCATCCCGTTCCGTGACCATGCCACGGGCAAGCACCCATTTGTAGGTGCCATCTTTACAGCGCATTCTAAATTCGTTGTAATAGACGCCTGCATTACCCTCCAGATACACTTTAAGGTTATTCAATGCATGCGCTTGATCTTCAGCATAGATACAGTTGTTCCATAGATGACAGGCATCACCAAGCTGTCCTTCTGCAAAGCCGAGTATTTCTTCAAAGCGTTTGGATAGCTTGATGGTATCGGTTTGCAAATGGTGCTCCCACACCCCTTCGCCCGCCCCTTCCAACGCAAGCTTGCAAAGTTGTTCGCTTGCATATAATGCCGCTTCGGCATTCTTACGTTCGGTAATATTTGCATGTGCAACGACTACCTCCTGCACTGAGCCGAGCACCGGGTAGACTTTCATACAGTAGAACATGCTTTGATAGGGCGAATCGTATTGGTATTCAAGCGTAAAACTATCCAACTTCCTGCCCAGTACCGCGATTACCCCCTGCCAGGCGGAAGGCGCTTCCGCATTGGTACTTACTGCCTTATCGAGGATTTTCTGGTAGTTCATCCCATACCAATTCTCAGCCCACTGGGGTAAATCAATTTCCTGCACAAAATTCTTCCAGCTTGAATTCACCAACTGTATCCGACCCTGTGTATCCAACACTGCCATGCATTCAGGACTTGAATCAAAGATCGTTTGCGCTAACTGTTGATCTTTCCTTTGCTGCTCAATTTCAATTATCGAACCCAGTTCCTGCGCTGAATCCAGTTCTTCGGCAGACCATTCCAGCGAACTCCCCTGAATACTTTTGATAAATTGAGCAAAGGACTTTCTTGGCGAAATACGTCCCTGATTATCAATGAGATGCGCATGCCCGGGGTCACCTCCCCAGCGTAACGTCCGCTGCCGTTCCTGGCGAAACCAGATCATCGTCACATCTGAAATATGCTGTAACGAAACAAATAGTGCACCCGCAATTTTATCATTGCCATCCGCCGGACCAAGATCACGACCCAGTGAATTCGATGCATAAACAAGCGGATTGCCTCCCAGTTTGCGCCGACGACCCAGCAACTCCTTGATGCGCTGATTGTCAGGGGTAATGCCGGTGGCCTGAACTTCATCCCCTACCAGAAAAGCAAAACCATCCGCATCCAGCACCTTCAACAACCCGTAATTCATTCCCTGGTGCATTTGAATTCTAATATCGGCGCAGCGTACTGTTTCCAAAAGGTTTCTACGCAATTGGGAAAGCTGCCTTTCACGATCCCGCTTTTCTCGAAACAAGGTAGTCTCGATATGCGCTGCCATATCTTCACAAAACCATCCCAGTGTATCCCTTTCAACAAAGCCGAAATACTTGGGTTCATTTTTTTGTTGGCAGGACAAAAGCCCCCATAAGCGCCCTTCAATAATGAGTGGACAAGCGAGTGTGGCGCGCACCTGCATATTGCACATATATTCGATATGGTAAGGTGAAATGCTGCGCAGTGACGACACGCTCAGGTCGACGGGGGGTACTCCCTTTAGCGCAATCAGGGGCGAGGGTTGGTAGAGTGCATCCGTTATCTGCCGGACTTTGCCGGACTTATATAGTTCGCGTGCCTGACTGGGAATGTCACTGGCAGGAAAATTTAATCCCAGATAAGGCTCAAGACCCTCAACACTGGCTTCGGCAATCACTGCGCCATTCCAGTCGCTGTCGAAGCGATAAATCATCACCCGATCAAAATGGGTCAACTCTTGAATAAAGTGCGCTGCCCGATGGGTAATCTTGACAACATCCGTCAAATTACGCAATTCTGAAATCTCACGACGAAAACGATAGTGCATTTCGCCTGCCAGAGTCAGATTGAAGTCACCCGTTTCGATATCGAGCAGAATTTGTCCGGCAGCATTGAGCTGCGGACGTGCAAGCAGATTTTTGCCCTTCAACAACAAAGCAATCAGCGAGTCATGGTGCTTCAGGACAGCGTCCAGAATTAACGCCTCAGAAGTGGCGCCTAAAAAACTGCCTATTGATTGACCTAAAAGGCTTTCTGCTGAAAGACCCAACAGCACCGCACAGGATTCGCTGGCCGCCTCAACAATACCGCTGGATGCTTGCAGAACCAGCAGTGCGCCATGGGGCTGAATTGCACCGGGAAATCGGATAGGTTCATTGTCACAGTTTAAAGCACCATCTATTTTCATTTTAAACAACCTGATACAGGAAATACCACACAGAAATTGCTACCCTGTTAACTGAAAAATCTTTCAAGTATTGTGGGTTCATATCACTATTTTTTGCCCCCAAAAAGAGGATAATTTTTGGGGATTCCAGAAGCACTAACGCAGTAATTCCAGCCCCCCCATGTAAGGCTTCAGCACTTCAGGAATAATGATGCTGCCGTCGGCCTGCTGATAATTCTCTAGTACCGCGACCAGGGTGCGTCCGACTGCCAGACCTGAACCGTTCAGTGTATGTAAAAATTCTGTCTTGCCTTGCGCATTACGGAAACGTGCCTGCATGCGGCGCGCCTGAAAGGCTTCGAAATTGCTGCAGGAGGAAATCTCGCGGTAAGTATTCTGCGCGGGTAGCCATACTTCAATGTCATAGGTGAGTGCGGAAGAAAAACCCATGTCGCCGCTGCATAATTTGACTACGCGATAGGCCAGCCCCAGTTTTTGCAGGATGGTTTCGGCGTGTCCCAGCAGGGCTTCCAGGCTCTGATAGGAAGTATCCGGATGACAGATCTGCACCATTTCAACCTTGTCGAACTGGTGCTGGCGGATCATGCCGCGCGTGTCTCGCCCGTAGGAACCGGCCTCAGAACGAAAGCAAGGGGTATGGGCGACAA
This sequence comes from uncultured Nitrosomonadales bacterium, assembly GCA_903876685.1. Taxonomy (GTDB): domain Bacteria; phylum Pseudomonadota; class Gammaproteobacteria; order Burkholderiales; family Gallionellaceae; genus Gallionella. The sequence continues at coordinate 17,660 of CAIRBC010000304.1, forward strand.
ACTTCAGCGGCAATTGCTCTAGTGGCACGATGCAATCGCGAACTATATTAGTAACCGGCACTTCGGCGGTCGGGATCAGGTAAAAATTCTCGACCCCTTCTCCCATCAAGCGGGGTACTCGAAACAAATCCTCCTCAAATTTGGGCAATTGTCCGGTGCCGCGCATCGAATCGGCATTGACCAGATAAGGCACATAAGTTTCAGTATAGCCATGCTGCTCGGTATGGGTATCCAGCATGAATTGCGCCAGCGCACGGTGCAAACGGGCAAGTCCTCCCTTGAGCAGCGAGAAGCGCGCACCGCTGATTTTAGTGGCGGTCTCAAAATCCAGCCCCCCCAGCCCTTCACCCAGGCTGACATGATCCTTAACCACAAAATCGAAGATCGGAATATGGCCACTCTTGCGCACTTCCAGATTGTCTGCCTCAGATTTACCTGGTGGCACGCTTTCATGAGGGGTATTGGGTATTACCGCCAAAAAGGCGTTTAATTCCTGTTGTATCTCACTCAGTCGAGTTTCCAGTTGTTTAAGTTCATCGCCCAGATTGGCCACTTCTTTCATGATCGCCGTGGTGTCCTCACCTTTGGCCTTGGCCTGTCCGATCCGCTTGGAGGAACTGTTACGTCTGGCTTGCAGTTCCTGGGTACGCACCTGTATGCTTTTTCGATCACTCTCCAGTTGCATGAATTTTGCGCTATCCAGTACATAACCGCGCAACGAGAGTCGCGCTGCAACTGCAGCCAAATCATTGCGTAATGCTTGCAGATCCAACATAAAAAACTCCTATTAAATTATTCTGGTTGCGTCAGGTAGCCGATTTGGCTGCCTTGTCCAACGCCTGCAGACGCGCCAATTTTTCGGCAATTTTCGCCTCCAGTCCCCGTTCTGTCGGATGATAGAAACTGACGGGCGGCATATCATCCGGAAAATAGCACTCGCCCGCCGCATAGCCGCCCTGCTCATCGTGCGCATAGCGATAATCCTTGCCGTAATCGAGCTGTTTCATCAGCTTGGTGGGTGCGTTACGCAAATGCAGCGGCACCTCCCGCGAACCGTCTTTTGCCACCCAGGCGCGGGCGGCATTATACGCGAGATAACCCGCATTCGACTTGGGTGCCACCGCCAGATAAAGCACCGCTTGCGCGAGTGCAAGTTCGCCTTCCGGAGAACCCAGTCGTTCATAAGTCAGGGCTGCATCCTGGGTCAGTTGGATCGCGCGCGGGTCGGCCAGACCGATGTCTTCCCAGGCCATGCGCACGATGCGTCGCGACAGATAGCGCGGGTCAGCCCCTCCGTCCAGCATACGCACCAGCCAGTAAAGTGCCGCATCCGGATTGGAGCCGCGCACCGACTTGTGTAGCGCGGAAATCTGATCATAAAAAGCTTCCCCGCCCTTGTCGAAGCGGCGCAGGTTTTGTGCCAGGGTGTTATCCAGAAAACCACTGTCGATATTTTTTACACCAGCAGTCTGCGCAGCGGTGTGTAATTGCTCCAGCGCATTCAGCAGTCTGCGCGCATCGCCGTCTGCATAACCGATCAGACGCTCCTTTGCCTCGCTGCTGAAGTGCAAATCCGCCAGCGCGGCAAGGCTGGCACGCTCGAATAATTGAGCCAGTTCCTCAGCGGAGAGTGCCTGCAATACATACACCTGGGCGCGTGATAACAAGGCGTTATTCACCTCGAAGGAAGGATTCTCGGTAGTCGCACCGATGAAAGTCACCAGACCTTGTTCGACAAACGGCAGGAAGGCATCCTGCTGCGACTTGTTGAAACGGTGTACCTCGTCGACGAACAGGATGGTGTGACGTCCATGCATTTGCTGCATCTGCTGCGCCTGAGCAATCGCCTCGCGTATATCCTTTACGCCGGAGAGCACCGCCGAAATTGGCATGAATTCAGCATCGAAGGCGCGCGCCATCAGCCTGGCCAGCGTGGTTTTTCCTACTCCTGGCGGTCCCCACAGGATCATCGAGTGCGGCTTGCCGGACTGAAAAGCCAGCCTGAGCGGACGACCCTCACCCAACAGATGCGACTGTCCGATTACTTCGTCGATGTTAGTCGGGCGTAGTCGTTCAGCGAGCGGGGCTGCGGTGAGCGGGGAGTCAAAAAGATCAGTCATACAGTCTATTCGCCCAGCACATCAGCCCCCTTGGGCGGCGTAAACTGGAATTGCTGCGGCGATATTTTCGGGTTGCGCCGTAAATGGCTAAAGCGCAGCACGGTCTTGTGACCGAAAGCATCGTTCAGTTCCATGATGGTCAGCTCTGCCTCGGCATTGAAGGCCATCAGGATTTTCTCGAAGCTGCCGTCCTGAGTCTTGGAGGTGGCCTGCAGCCAGTCCAGTCCGTCGAGGCTGCCACTTTCCTGAAGGGTAAAGCCACGCTCGATTTCGTTGCTACCGGATAACAACGCGGCAGGACTGCTGCCCAAGGCTGCATCCAGCTTTTTCACCGTCACCTGATTGAGATCCACGTCATACAGCCAGAATTTTGTGCCATCGCCGACGATGATCTGCTCATAAGGCTTCTGATAGGTCCAGCGAAATTTTCCGGGGCGCTGGAACTGCATGATACCTGCGGCACTCTGGATTCGATGGCCGCTCTGATCCAGCACCACCTGAGTGAAATTAGCCTCTGCGGAACGGGTAGCTGCGATGAACTGTTTCAGCTTGTCGATGCCGCCAGCCTGAGCACAAAGCGGCATTAACAGTAGGATCAAGAATTTAAGCATTGTAATATTAGCGACTTTAATGGTTGTTATACATTATGGATTAAATTTTAAACGGCAAAGGTGCACAGTTGTCATCGGGACTCATCTATGCAGGTTCTCGCTTGTAGAATTCATCATTGGACATCGTTGCATTTATTGAATTATCCGTGCCATAACTGGCTTGTGATTCAAGCAGCATATATTGAAGTGGAATTTTTTTTTGGCTTTCTGTAGAAACTGCAAAGTAGTTTGTAACCAGGGCCTCAATAACAGGGTTTCTATTTTTTTCTTTTCCGCCAACATGATAAAAATGTTCTCGTGTAATAACGTTAAATTTTGACCAAAGATTTTTTATATACTCATTTTCACGATAATCATTGTGATGCCATGTAGATAAAATAAATTTTCCTTTAAAGTTCGAGAGCTTATTGAAAAGGGCTCGTTCTTGATCACCATTCCAGCCGTTATAGTAATCAACATGTCTATCAATATAGGGCGGATCACAATAAATAATGTCGGTTGAGGACGCTTCTTCAATTGTCTTGTTAAAGTCTTGGCATTTAAAGGTAAACTCTTTCGTTAAAATAAGTTTGCTAGCCCAGTTAATCTGATTCGTAATCTTTGTTATATATGCCTGCGCAAATCGCTGTGGTTTTCTGCAAAATGGGATATTGAATCCTCCTTTTCGATTGAATCGAATCATGCCATTAAAGCCTGCACGATTAACAAATAAAAAATCGAGAGGTGAGTGCTCGGAATTAAATCGGTCTCTAATGAAGTAATAGTGATCCTCACCTTTGGATAGTAATAGATCGCCTTCGCGAACAAGATACTCCTTAACGACATTGGGTGTTATTTCTCCTGATACTATACCAGAGTAAAAGTTGATTAAATGGGGGTTTGTATCGCAAAGAATTGCGTGATGTGGAGCAACATTAAACGCTACCGCACCGGTACCCATAAATGGTTCAATCCAATTGCCATTAAATTCGCTTGGAATGATGCTTTGTATCCAAGGCACAAGTTTGGTTTTTATACCTTGAGATTTAATAGGTGGTACGCCAGTTTTGCTTATCATTTTTCGCCATTTCTTTTATTTACAACCAAGGAAACGTCGCCATTTTTGTATTCAACAAACTCTTTAAGACTCGAAATCTTTTTCGTTCCACCAGATCCGTCCTGGATGGTAATTTTTTTGTAATTCATCCAGTATTCGTCAAACCAATGCTCGCCAAGTTTGGAAAACATACCTTTGCCGCTAATAATATCTGCAATGTTGTTTATGCTGCCGATGTTGGCAGTATTGCCGCTACCGCCTTTGTCGCTGGCAATTTTCCACTTCTCAGTTACAAAAAAATGGAAATTTCCAGCTACTGACGCAATAGAGTGTAGTTCATCAATGTTGTGCGCTTTTGTTTCATCAATGGTCGCGCCCTCAGTCCTATCATAGATAATGCCAAGGCAAAAGTGTCCTGAATATGAGCCATATGGGAATTGAATATTTTTGGTGCTATTCCTATTTTCAAAATAGGCACCATGTGAACCCAGGGTAAATCCATTACATAAGTGCGGCTTATTAGGGTTGCGATAGGTGGTTTTGAAGTCTACAGCGAATCTTATAGAATCATCATCATTTTTAACGAACGATATATCCGGGTAGTAATTCTGATGTTCAGCAAGGACAACTTTGTATTGGTGGGTTTGTGCAAAAGCAATGATTTTGGGGAATAGATGAATCTCAAGTATTTTCGACACAATTTTGGTATCTGATGAAATCGTGTAAATATTTTTGAAAATGTCGATAAATCCTTTGACGGTCCATTGGCCATCTTCAGTGCTGACATGTTCTTTTAATTCAGAGACGAATTTTTCAAGATGTCTTGCAAATTTCTCTTTTTCTGTCATTTGAATGCAGCCTTGAAATAGGAATATTTATTTTACAGATTAATATCCTTGAGAGGAAATACTACCTGTTTTGTTCGTGAGGCATATTGTCATCATTGATAAGCTATTCCGGCCTCACCGGCGCCAGCACGTCGCGGTTGCCATTGGTCTGCATTGCCGAGACGATGCCTGCCTGTTCCATCTGTTCGACCAGTCGCGCCGCGCGGTTATAGCCGATGCGCAGGTTGCGCTGTACCAGCGAAATCGAGGCACGGCGGGTTTTGACCACGATTTCTACCGCCTGGTCATACATCGGGTCTGCTTCAGCATCGGAGTTTAGGACGGCTTCCATGCCTTCCTCGGCTTCTTCCAGAGAATTGAGCACGCCCTCAATATATTGGGGTTCGCCCTGTGCCTTCAGGTATTCAGCGACGCGATGCACCTCCTGATCGGAGACGAAGGCGCCATGCACACGCTGCGGATAGCCGGTGCCGGGCGGCAGATACAGCATATCACCTTGTCCGAGCAAGGCCTCGGCACCCATCTGGTCGAGTATGGTGCGAGAATCTATTTTACTGGATACCTGAAAAGCCACGCGAGTCGGCACGTTTGCCTTGATCAGACCGGTAATGACATCCACTGACGGACGCTGTGTAGCCAGAACCAGATGCATACCGGAGGCACGTGCTTTTTGTGCCAGACGTGCGATCAGTTCCTCGATTTTTTTCCCTACCACCATCATCAGGTCGGCCAGTTCGTCGATGAACACCACGATCAGCGGCAGTTCTTCGAGCGCTTCTGGATTTTCCGGGGTCAGCGAGAAGGGGTTAATCTCGGGTTTTCCGTTTTTAACCGCTTCGCGCAGTTTCTGGTTATAGCCCGCGATGTTGCGCACCCCCAGTGCCGACATCAAGCGGTAACGCTTGTCCATTTCCTGCACACACCAGTTTAGCCCGGAAGCAGCCTGTCGCATATCCGTCACCACCGGGCAAAGCAGATGGGGAATACCTTCATAAACCGACAGTTCCAGCATCTTCGGATCGATCAGCAGCATGCGTACTTGTTGTGGAGTGGCTTTGTACAAGATGCTCAGAATCATCGCATTGATGCCCACCGATTTTCCGGAGCCCGTGGTGCCTGCGACCAGCACATGCGGCATCTTTGCCAGATCGGCGACGATCGGCTTGCCGGAAATATCCTTGCCCATCGCCATGGTCAGCATTGAACTCATGCTGGCATAGACCTGCGAGCACAGAATCTCGGACAATTGCACCATCTGTCGCTTCGGGTTGGGCAATTCCAGCGCCATGTAACTTTTACCCGGAATGGTTTCGACCATGCGGATGCTCACTACCGAAAGCGCGCGTGCCAGATCCTTGACCAGGTTGACGATCTGGCTACCCTTCACGCCGACCGCCGGTTCGATTTCATAGCGGGTAATCACCGGCCCAGGATAAGCCGCAACCACCTTGACTTCTACGCCAAAATCCATCAATTTACGTTCGATCAGACGTGAGGTGAACTCAAGCGTCTCGGAAGACACGGATTCTACATGCTGGACCGCCTGATCCAGCAAATGCAAGGGCGGCAACGGCGAATCCGGTAGCTCGGCAAACAACGAGGCCTGTTTTTCTTCTATTACACGACTGGATTTGAGCACTTCCTGTAGGGGCATTTCGATATGTATCGGTTGGTGTTCTTCTACCCGTTTCTTTTCTTCCTTGACGACGGCGACCCGTTTGCTTGCCGCTTTAGCGCCGATGCGCCGGTCGCGCCAGGTCTGCAACAGTTGATCCAGGGTCAACCAGGAATTTTCCAGCAACGTACCCAGCCAGTCTATAAAGCGCAACCAGGATAAGCCGCTGAACAGGCTGAAACCGACGGCGATCAGCGTCAGCAGCAACAGCGTGGCACCGGTGTAGCCGAAAAATTGCGTCAGTATTTCACCGACTTTCGCACCTGCCATACCGCCAGGTGCCATCGGCAACAGCACTTTTAGCGTGTACATGCGGATGGATTCGAGTGCACTGCAGGATAGTAGCAATAGCGCAAATCCCGCTGCCGAGACCCACAAGGCGCGTCTGTCGAAGATACTATCCTCGCGCGGGTAGCCGGCAAAGACGCGCTGCACCAGAAATAGTACCCACCACCAGGCGGAAAAGCCAAACAGACAAAACAGCAGGTCGGACAGATAGGCACCCAGCACACCGCCGGGGTTGCTGATCAGAGTGCGACTCGCACTATGCGACCAGGCTGAGTCTGCCGGATCATAGCCATATAATGCTACGGTAAAATAAAGCGCACCTGCTATCAGCAGCAGCCAGCGCGCTTCGCGCAGCAGATTGAAGGCAGCGCTCGGTGGTTCAGCCATAACGCGAGTCGATCAAGCCTAGTTTCTGCGCCAGGCGCACCGCTTCCATGCGACTGCTTACGCGCAATACCTGAAAAATGGCAGCCACATGAATTTTTACGGTTCCTTCGGCGAGGTTAATGGCTTCGGCAATGTCCTTGTTGGATAATCCTGACGCGATATGCGTCAATACCTGCATCTGTCTCTGGGTCAAACCATGCTCATTGGTATTCAGGCTGCGTCGATCGATAATATCGCTTTCATGCGGACCGATATTTTGTCGCATCAATTGCGGCGGCATATAAACTTCACCGGACAGCACCAGGATCAGCGCGGCTCGCATTACCACAGCAGATGAACTCTTGCAGATAAAACCCATCGCCCCTTGGCCCATCACCTTTTCCATGCAGGCACGTCCTTCTTCGCCAGACACCACCACCACTGGAATATGCGGACAACGCTGGTGAAAATAACCGATGGAAGAGGGGCCTTCGCTGCCTGGCATATGCAAATCCATCAGTGCCAGATCAAGCTCGGGGTGTTGCATCGCCAGCATCATACCATCGTAGAAATTTGCGGCTTCCATTATCTCGACTTCTTCAGGCAATTGCTGGAGTACATAGCGCAAGCCATCCCGAAACAGCGCGTGATCATCAACCAATAAAATTTTCATGCTATTTCTCTGTAATTATTGACTACACTCCGGACAGCAGCAAATGTACATCCTCCACCAGCCAGTCGATGTGTTGTGTTTGTTGGGCATTCAAACGCACACGACCTTTGGGATCCAGTAAATAGATGCCTGTACTATGGTTCATATTGTAGCCTGAACTGGTAGGCTGTTTCTGATAAGCGATATAAAATGTCCGTGCAGCCTGGGCGGTGGCTTCCGCATCCCCGTAAAGGCCGACGAACGACGGATTAAATGCCGGCACATATTGAGCTAGTAGTTCCGCTTTGTCACGTTCAGGGTCTATGGTGATAAACAGCACTTGCACCCGGTCTGCGTCTTTACCCAGCAGCTTCTGCATCTCAGCCAGATCAACCAGGGTGGTGGCGCATACATCCGGACTATGTGTGTAGCCAAAAAACACCACCACCACCTTGCCACGAAAATCCGCCAGAGTGCGTGCCTTTCCCTGGGGGTCAGTTAAATGAAAATCCACCTGGCCGAAGTTCGAAGAAACATCATTGGCATGAAAAGGGCTGGGCAGCTTTGCGCAGCCCGCCAACAGCAAAATCAAAAATAATAAATTACGCATGACAACTTCCCGTCCAGCCATACAGGTAAAAAGTATAAGCCACCTTGCATAGGCCATACAAGCCAAAACCGCTAATCAGCAAACCGGCAACCCGTCGTACACGCGGTGCTTGCAACTGGCGTTTGGACCAGAAATGTCCGATTAGCAATAAATTTGGCAAGGTACCCAGGCCAAAAGCCAGCATCAACAGTGCGCCACTTTGGGCAGAGCCGCTGGCCAGGGCTGAAACCAGCACGCTGTAAACCAGACCGCATGGCAACCAACCCCACAAGGCACCCAGCAACAACGCACGGGTAGTCGTGTTTACCGGCAGGAATGAGCGGGTCAGCGGCTGGATATGTCGCCATAGTAAACTGCCAGCCTGTTCGAGTTGCCGGACAATCCCCCAGATTCCTGCAAGATACAGCCCTAGCGCCACCAGCATCAGGCTGGATAACCCGAACAACAAATGCTGCACCGGTACCTGATCGCGTAATAACAACCCTGCCTGTCCTACGGCGCCTGCCAATGCGCCTGCAAGCATATAGCTCGCCAACCGTCCGCCGTTATACGCCAGATGGAATGACCAGCGTGCGTTTTGTGCGGCAAAAATACCGACAATACTGCCGCACATCCCCAGGCAATGCACACCGCCCAGCAGGCCAACCAAAAATATTGCAATCCAGCCAAAATCAGTCATGCAATTGCTCCAGCAAGTCCAGATTCAATTGTGGCGCAAGCAGGCGGGCATCCACATTGTTTTGATAAGGGATTTCGCCGAGCAACGGTGCCTGGATGCGCTGGCGCAACAACTTGATATTCTGGGGGAGCATTGCCATGTCCGGATGCAGCACATTCGCCACCCAACCCGCCAGCGTTAACCCGCGTTGCTCGATGGCTTCCACGGTCAGTAGCGCATGATTGAGACAGCCCAGCCGCATCCCGACCACCAGAATCAGCGGCAATCCCAGTTCTACAGCCAGATCCGCGCCATCCTGTGAGGCATTCAGCGGCACGCGAAAACCGCCTGCGCCTTCCACAATGACCACCTCGGCCAGGGCGTTCAATTCCTGGTAGGATTCGCTAATACGGGAAAAATTGATGGTGATGCCGATAAACTGCGCCGCTAGTTGCGGGGCAACGGCCTGTTCCAAATAATAGGGGTTGATCTGACCGATGCTGGCGGGCACATTCCCGGCTGCACGCAATTGTTTGACATCCAGGTTGTCGCCGCAAGCCACCGGCTTCATGCCGACCACCCGTTTCCCCTGTGCGGCAAAAGCATGCAGCAACGCACAGCTAAGCAACGTCTTGCCTACGCCCGTGTCGGTTCCGATAATAAAATAATTCATCTGTTTTTGAAGCGGATGATCGCCGCGCCATCGCTGGTGAGTCGAGGTTGTGGTTTCCAGGCATGACCATAAACCACTTCAAAGGTGGCGGGCAACTTGCCATCCCGGCGCAATCGTTCGTAATTTTCTACCAGGCGCGCCCAGGCATGCTTGCCCATCAATCCTTGACCGCGCCCCTGTGTGGCATTGTGTGCGCCGATGCGTTTGAGATCATGCAACACGCCGCGCAGATCAGCGTAGGTCAAGGTCAGGCATTCCATGTCCATCACCGGCTCGGCAAAACCGGCCTCTACCAGCATATCGCCGACATCGTGCATATCGGCAAAGCGGTTCAGGTGATTGTGCTGATCGACTCCGACCAGTGACTGGCGCAATTCCTTCAACGTATCCGGCCCAAAGGTACTGAACATCAACAGACCGTCCACCTTCAGCAGTTTGTGCAAGCCGAGCAGAGCCTGCGGCAAGTCGTTGCACCATTGCAGCGCCAGATTAGACCAGATCATTTCCACGCTATTGCCAGCCACTGGCAAGGCTTCGATGTCGCCGCAGATCATCGGTGCGCCGCCAGACAGTTTCTTCCACCAAGCGGTGTGGCTGCGTGCCGCCTTTAGCATTCCGATGGCAATATCCAGTGAGATGAGCTGTGCCGCAGGATATTTTTTTTGTAACTGACGAGTCCCCCAACCGGTGCCGCTGCCGGCATCGAGAATCCGTGCGGGCTTGATTTTGATATAGTCCAGACGCTCCAGCATGCGCTCGCATACTTCACGCTGCAATACCGCTGCTTCATCATAGTTCAGGGCTGCGCGGCTAAAGGCCAGGCGCATGCGCTGTTTGTCGATCAAATATTCATCCATGCAAAAAACTCAATAGGTGTTTTAAAAATACTTCCTGATGTGACAGGAAAGGCACATGCGCCGCGCCCTCGATGGCGGCCAGACGCGCATCGGGCATTTGCGTTGCAAGATATTGCGCCGCAGCCATAGGGGTTAGGGTATCACGAAAACCGGCCATGATCAGTGCGGGTTGCGTGATACCGGGCAGAGCGTCGCGCAAATCAAGGTCGCGCAACAGTTCCAGACCAGCCCGCAAAGCCTGACTATCGGCTTGCTTGCGGCTGGCTAACAGACTACGCATCTGCGACAACAAGGCTCGTTCCATCGTTTGCAGCGCCAGAAAACGACGCAAGGTCAACGCGGGATTTTGTTGCAGGGAGGCAGAAAATTCTGCGAAAGTTTCAGCCGGCATCGCGCAATCCCAGCCAGGACGACGCACAAAACAGGGGGTGCAGGCTACCAGTACCAGTCGGTTGATTTGCGGCGGAAAACGCAGCGCCCAATGCAGGGCAAGCTGCCCGCCCAATGACCAGCCACAGATGCTAAGCGGCTCCTCAAATTGGGCTGATAACTGTGCTACCAGACTATCTAGCGAAAAATCCTGCCTGGCACTATTGCCATGTCCGGGCAAATCTACCGTGATCACCTGAAAATGTTCGGCCAGTTGCGGGACGAGATTGCCCCACAGTCCGCTGTGCATTCCCCAACCGTGAATCAGCAGCAGCGGCGAACCGCTGCCCTGGCGCTCAACCTGCCAGTTCATGTAAGGTCTCGATCAACCGCGTCACATCTTCGGTACGGTGTGCGGCGGATAAGGTGATGCGCAACCGGGCTGTACCCTGCGGCACGGTGGGCGGGCGGATTGCCGCGACCCAAATACCACGGCTTTGCAAGCCTTCACACAATGCCAGTGCCTCACGGTTTGAGCCGATCAGCAACGGTTGAATCGGTGTATCCGAAGGCAAGAGCGGATAACGCAACGTGGTCAAGCCCTGCTTCAATTGCAGAATCAGCCTATGCAAATGCTGCCGCTTGTCATCTCCCTGTGCGATCAGTTTCAGGCTATGCAACACTGCACTTGCCAGCGCGGGAGGTGCGGCAGTGGTGTAAATATAACTGCGCGCATGATTGATCAGCGTATCGATCAGCACTTGTTCCGCCGCGACAAAGGCGCCAAATACCCCGGCCGCCTTACCCAGTGTGGCCATATAAATGATGCGTGCGGAACGAATGCCGCACAGGCTACCACGCCCCTCAGCTCCCGAGATACCGAAGCCATGCGCATCATCAAGCAGCAGCCAGGCGTCATGCTTGACACACAGCGCCAGCAATTCCGGGATCAGGGCAGTATCACCATCCATGCTGAACACGGCATCGCTAAGGATTAATTTGCGACCTGAAACGGTTTGTTCGAGGAGTGCAGATAGTTGCGCCAGATCATTATGCCGGTAGCGTTTCACCGTTGCACGCGATAGCAGCATGGCATCGTTCAGCGAGGCGTGATTCAGCTTGTCGGCAAAAACCGTATCGTGCTTTCCGGCCAGCGCCTGCACTACACCCAGATTAGCCATGTAACCGGTGGAAAACAGTAAAGCTGCCGGTTTTTGAACGAAGTCAGCGAGTGCATGCTCCAGTTGATGATGTGCTGTGGTGTGCCCGTTGACCAGATGCGCAGCCCCTGCACCTACGCCATGCAGCGCAGCACCCTGTTGCAGCGCA
>CAIRBC010000305.1 GCA_903876685.1 uncultured Nitrosomonadales bacterium
GCCAGGCGGTGATTTCATCCAAAGCCTTGAAGGTGTCGAGTTTAGGCAGGCCAGCGAGCAGCTTTCTAGCTTCCTTAACGTCAGACATCGGATGGTCTGGTTTGCCGTCAAATACCGTGAACAAGGAAAACATGATCTTGTTCAACCTTGAAGCAGAACGAAGCTAGTCATGAAAACCTCACGTGGTGGGTGGGCAACCAGGATTATCGCCTGAATACCCTGCTAGCGGAAAAAATATTTTTAGAGCGGCTCGAAATATTACGCAACCTGCACCAAGTTAGCCTGAGGTGGATGGTTGAGGAGTGCTACGGGTGCTGGCAATTGACCAGACGAGCCCCCCGGTTCCCAGTGTTCCAAAGGCCAGGATCCATGCCCAGGGTGATCCTGCACTGCCCGCTGCGTCCAGCACCATGCCAAATACCAGCGGAGACAGACAACCAGCAGCAAATCCAAGCAGCGAATAGACGCCCATCACAGCACCCCGTTCGGTAACGGGGGTTGCTTGTATCAGACCTACCGTGAGTGCGGCAGAATCTGCCATGATGCACATAAAATAAAGCCCGAGCACCAGCAACATCAGCCACCACGGCCAGCTTGAGGCGATACCGGCGATCCAGCAAAGCACACCCGCGACCGCCATGCTGCCGGCAATCCAGCGCCTCCTGCCAATTTTTGCGGCCGCTTCATTGCCCAAAATACTCGCTGCCAGGCCAAACAGATTGATCAGGGCAGCAGCCTCGGTTGCACTGAGCAAAGTCTGTGTCGTCTTTGTAGTCGCGTAAGCGTAAGCGATATAGGCGACCATCCAGGAGCGCATACCAAAGAGTTCCCAGCAATGTACCGCGTAACCCAGAATGGTGCGGCGCACTTCGTGTCGATGCAGCAAAATGTCAATGCTGGGTAGCCAGCGTGCGCGCTGAGTTGCTTGAGGCAGCTTGCTTGACAACCCCAGCAGCATGACCAGCGCTGCCAACATCGGCCCGCAAGCCAAAATAGCGAAAGCCCCGCGCCAGGGTAGCACAGCGACCAGATAGCCAGTACCCAATAAGGAAAGGCTGGTGCCGATGCCGAAGGTAGCGGTATAGAAAGCAATAAAACGCGCTTGAGAGACGCCCGAAACCCGGTCAGTCAGCGCCTTCAGTCCCGGCATGTAGGTGCCTGCCAACCCTGCGCCGGTGACCGCCTGACAGAATGCTCCGGACATGACACCCTTGGCGCTTAGTGCGAAAATTGCGATGCCCAGGGTTGCCAGGCAACAACTGCAGGCGTACACCAGGCGCGCGTCGAAACGGTCGGTGAGCGCGGAGAGTAAGGGCACCGCCAACATATAACCAAAAAAGAACGCGCCACCGATAAAGCCCGCCTCGCCGCCATTCATTCCCCATTCCTTTGAAAGCAGGGGCAGAATGGCAGGATAGGCGGCGAACCCGGTCATGCTTAACGCTTCCGCAAGGCAAAGCAAAGAGACTATACGCGTGGCGGGGGACATGGGAGTCTGTGGCAATGTTTTTTATCCAAATTCCTTACTGGTTTAAAACCCCGGCCTTCAGGCCGGAACACGCACCACCTTTCCCTGAAGGGCGAGGTTTCAGGGTGCGTAGGGGATGGGTTTCAAACCCGTCCCCGCTAAAATCCACCGGCCTGAAGACTGGTGACAAATTGTTAAACGACCGAATTTTTCGGATAAATAACTAACGGGCATGGCAAAAGAACCACCCCTGATAATGAAA
>CAIRBC010000306.1 GCA_903876685.1 uncultured Nitrosomonadales bacterium
CTGCCAGGGAGTACCTTGGATTTTCTACCGGCCTGCGAATTTAATCTCTCGTTCGAGGATCGTTGGGAACTTCTCGCGGATCAGCTTGACCAGCACTGCCTGCACGATCTCGTTGCCAAATGCAGCCGGTATGCTGGGGCCGAACAATTCCTTGATGGGCAGGCCAGACCATTTTCCCTTGTTATTCTTCTTGTGCTGCTTGCCTGATCGTTCATAAACGCCCTTATGGCCGGTAGGCATGGTTGCTATGAATGCACCCCTGATTACCTTACGCCCACCCTTGACGCTCACCGAGACACCTGACTGGGTTTCACGTGCACCAAATTCTATCAGCGGTATCGGTCGACCAGAGCACTTGATCTGCACTACCGCGTTGCCGTTGGATGCGCGCTTGATGATGAGCTTGTTCTTGATTGAGGATGCCTTCATGTTGTATCCGGCTGCTCGTATCTCTTTACTAGCGGCCACCTTTGCTTGTGCTGCCACTTTGTTCAGCGCACGTATCTTGGCCTTTTCCAGCACATCGGTGCGCAACTCAAACAGCTTTATTGCGACCTGTTTGAAATTGTGCTCCACGTTTATATTAATCATTTTCGCCAATGCAAAAAGCCCGCTGCTGGCGGGCTTGGTAATCTTTCGGAGTCTACTACACCTCCGCAAGGAGGTAATGCAAACGTTATACAACCGTCCTGTCTCTGAATGTGTATGCATTTTAATCACGGAATCAAACCCGTGTCAAATTATTTTTAATCATCAGGATCGACTTCTTCAAATAATAGCCATAGCGCGCTTTGGGGATGGCAAGTCTGAAAGCAATGGCGAATGGCTCATCTCCCTTGACAAAATGGCTTACAACGATGTCCTTGGATTTTTTTTGCAAGCGCGTGACTACTCTCTCCACCTGCAAAACAGCATTGAGATCAACCTCAAGCCTGATGTTGCGTTCCGCATCTGGATATCCGGATTCGTACCGACCTTCCGCGCTGGCGCAGCGTCCATGCGCATCCAATCCCAAGCGCGGCCTAGCCCAGCGCGCCCAATCGCTAATGCGCATGATGGTTTCTGCCGGGCAGCGTATTAGCCCGTATGGCACCAGTAGTGTGATCGCTCCCCACTCCTCTGTTCTATCCTGCAATGTCTGTACTTCACGCCGTGTTTTTTGTCTTTCAAGCATCGTATCCTCCATTAGCCGAACCATTGTTCTTTACGTTTAAATTCACATCCTTTGTAGCTTCGCGCTTCCTTGCGCATCGCAGCTTAATCGGGTCGTCGTGCATCCACCATTCAAGCACCTCTGCCACGCTTACCCCCTTTCGCATTCTCTCTGGTTGGATTAACCACCAGTCGCGCTCCACTAAATGCCTTCGCCGGATCAGGCTCATCGAATGGCGTGCCAATGCTGTGCCCATTCTCTTCAGCAAAAAACGTCTGCTGTCCATTCATGCCACCGCGAATCTGCTGATTGATTTCATCGGTGCCGAACGCCTCACGGAGTTCATCTATCCATCCCGCAACCGTCGGCATTTTTTCGCGCATGCTGCTCATTTCATCCACCGTGCAGGGTTTGTCAGGGTTGAATACAAACCATGCGCATCAAAAAACATTTTATTTTTATATACTTGTTCATGGTGTGCAGGGTGCGCAGGGTTATGTAGGGTTTCCATCGGGAAAAACGATAAATATATAAATTAAGTACGTGCTAAAAAAATACTAAAAATATGCACTCTCGTGTGTGCGCGCGGAACCCTGCGCACCCTGCACAAACCTGCACAACGCCCGAATTCATTGAGCTTGAACGTGTGCAGGGTTTGAGAAAACCCTGCACAACCCTGCACAGTTACACACATGATCCACCTCGAATATCTGCTGCATCACGGAATCTAAGACATTGTTTCTGCATTGAATCTGCCTCGATACCCGTATCAATCACATACACCATGTAAGTCGAATACTTAGAATCCATCAGCAGATGCTGTTTGGCCTTCGTTTCACGATTGGAAAGGAGGCAGGAAAACTTCGTCAGCGTCAGCGGCTTTTCATAAGCACGGTCACACCATCGCCGGTATACCAAATACAGGTCACTGGTTAAACACGAACAGTACGGCGCGCTCAGGCGTCCGTTTTTCCACTCACGCCAGAATACTTCCCAGCTTGGCAGGCCGAAAGAAATTATCTTACCCTTGGCTTTGGTCATTAACGGTTTGGTGTGTGGGTCAAAATCGCTCACGTCGTAATTGAGCAAGAAGTGATAGAAGGCTGCTATGCCGCCATTTTTCAGTGCATGCACGACCTCATCCTTGAATTTTGGAGTAATGGTATTGCGCGCCTCAACCACCAGGAAACGGCGATCTTCCAACTCTAATGGGATCGGCTGCGGCTCATTTGACAGAAAACAGCAGTTCATGTGGTTTGATTCAACTCGCTCAGGCAGCCCCTTCGGGTTGATGCGCATGTCGCGCCCGGTGATCATATGCTTAATTGTGCCGAGGTGGTTGTATCGGTCGCTACGCGACAGCACCTCTTCAAACAATACAAACAGCTTGCGCGAACGCCATTCAGTAAACTGCGAATCAAGCTGATGCTGACCAGCGGTGGTGCCATATTCGCCGAACATCGATCGCACCACGCCTTCCCAGAACAGGCTTTTGCCAGTGCCTTGCTTTTCACCGAACATCAGCACTGCGGTCTGCATCTTAGCGCCCGGATGCTGGAACTGATAGGCCAGCCAGCGCAATAACCAGTGCGCCACATCCGTGCAACTTTCTTCAGACCCACACAACTCATACAGCAGGTCAATAATCGGCTGGCACAGCGCCTCATTCAACTTAGGATGCACCGGAAATCCTTCGAACATATTGACGTGTGTATCCGGGTCAACTTGCTGTGTCGGATCGAATACCAGATTTTCCGCATCGATCATTAAGCGCGCCGGATGTTCCTGCCAACGCTTGACCAGGTCGCCCGAGTACGCCGCTCGCAATGATTCTAGCGTCATCACCTTGCGTACCACGTTGTCCCACACCGTTACCGTGCCATAGAGCAGCACGAAGCGTTGCAGCAACTCAGAGATCCGGTCACCCCCTCCCCCCTCGATTGCACGGCCACGTTTTAGCCTTGGCAGCGTCTCCGAATCAATCGTGCGACGATCAGGATGTTCCAGCCATTGCTTGGCTAAATCCTTGCCCACTGTGGCAATAAATCCGGCCTTCTTCATCAATTGACGGCTCAGGCTATCCCATACATCCGTCTTGCCATGGATCAGCGCGTAATGTGCCAACAACGTATCCAGCTTTGGAATAGCGGTCACAGCTGGCGTAGCCGTTGCATCCACCGAAAGAAGTACGGGAGAATCGGCAGGGGGGCGTTGATTACTGCGCAAAAAATCCAACAGGCGCGCTGCATCCCATCCCTCATCGATCGCATCCGCCACATCCCATCCGGCAACCACCTCACCCGGCGCAGGTATCGCCACGATACGTATCTTCGCGCCGTACTTCAATAATTGTTGCGCCACCGCTTCAGCAGCCTTGATGCCGGGTTGACTCACCTCTGGCAATATCGGCTTGCTTTCCGGCAGCACACCAGCGGCCAGTTCATCCTTACTGAGTTTTTCGCGCTGCGCATCGCAATCTGGCCAGATCAATACCTTACGCCTGGAGAGCGGCGACCAGTCGGCCTTATCCACCGCTTTTCCGCCCCCCGACCAACTGATCACATCGAAGGTATCCTTCAGCGCATGCCAGGCAACATCCGCACACTTTTCACCCTCGACAACCAGCACCGGCAAGCCCTCGCGCAACCGATCCAGCCCGTACAACGGGCGCGGCGAAGGAAACGACAGCCATCTCCATTCGCATTTACCGGATGACTCATTGCGGGCATACACGCATGGCAGAACTTCCTTGCCGCCGCCAGACGTGGCGAAGCGGTAGATTACCCCCAGCAACTCACCTGCTTGATTGTGATATTCCCAGTGCATTTGCGGCCTGCCGCGCACTAAATGCGCCTTGGGATATTCCCCAGCATCGGCAGGAACCGGAAGAATTGGCACCCATGGTGTACGTGCAGACTTTTCAGCGACAGACGTAACCGGTGGCGTGACGCTTGCGGAACGGTGCTGCGCATCGTCCACCGTGATACCGACCTGAGCCGAAACCTCTTTGGCCGCCTCAAGCTGGCTCAGGCCGTGCAGATAGGCATACAAGCTGATCGCATCGCCGCCTTTATCGCCTGTGGCGAAATCCGACCACACACCTGAGTTGAGATTGATTGAGAAGCTGCCGGGCTTGCTGTCCGCACGGGTCGGGTTGCGCGCCCCCCATTCGTGGCCATTCTTCTTTCCATCTGGCAACCACGTTGACACCAGCGTAGTCAGCGAATTGCGCGCCGCATCTGCGATTCTCTTAAAATCAAGACTCATCTGGGTGCCCGCCCGCAAGGTATTTGTGTAGCGAAATCCTTGCGATGTTTGGCTCGCACCTGTTCGCGCAGGGTAGCCAGCGCGACTATGCAATGCTCCAGATGACCTTCGATTTCCGCTAGTTTTTGCTGATCGATCTTGCCGTCATTGGCCAGCACATCCTGAATGTTGCTGGCCAGCGCACCTTCCTCGCGCAGCATCAGCAACACTTGCCCGAACATCTCACCTGCATCCACATCGGCTGGTGGAAGGAGCAGCGCGATATGCTCAAGCCTGAAGCTCAGCGCATGTAAAGGCTGATATGCGCCCGGCACGTTCGCCTCCGCACAAAGCTCAATGATGCGAATAAAATCTTCAGGGGAGAGGTGATGGGTAAACACCGCTGGCGACAACTGCTTGCGCAGAGTTGATTCTTCGCGCCCCATCCGCAATGCCAGCGCCGCAATCTTGCCGGGATAACGCCGCGCCAGGTTATACAGCGCATCGTCTGGATCTGAATCAAGATATTCGCACGTCATGGAACGATCCCTTATTTAATTCCGTTGCCGCTGGTTTTTATTGTGGCTACATTTGAACCATCAAAACTCTTATCTCGGCACTGGTATGAAAACTAAACTGAACTTGGTAAAACACCTGATCTGCCATCTGCCTGAAAAAAATGCCACCCAACCGCAAGGCGGGGTGGCACCAACCGCACAGAGGCTGTGCGGACTTCGCTCAGGGAGGAGAGCACGAAGACGGGTGAGGTGCGCTTAATTACGGTAGTAATAAATTGATACGAAAAAAAAGCAGGCCAGAGCCATGATGAGTTCATGCGACATCCTTCTCGGTAGGCTTAGGCTGGGATGGGTCGGCGAAGATGTCGGGGCGCAAGAATTCCCTAGAAAGTCCGGTCAATACGTAAACATCATTAACCCGTCCCACTGGTATCTTCGTCCAGTTGCTTACCGCTCCACGAGACAAGCCAAGCGCCTTGGACAGGGCAACAACCCCGCCAACCCTTTCAGCTGCATTTTTAATTGGATTTATCATGCGGCAAGTTTAACGCAGCTAAACATCAGATGTCAAGCCATATTAAACCTAAAAATTTAGTTTATCTGTACACTACATACATGAGTATCGGAGCTAAAATTAGAATATTTCGCAAAAAACTTAACCTCAGCGGAACTGAGTTTGGTGACCTATGCGATGTGACCAAGGGAATGGTTTCGATATGGGAAAGTGATAAAAACACCCCATCAATTTCGGCAATTTTAAAACTTAGAGAGAATTTAAGGGAAAATAACCTACCAATATTATCCCTTGACTGGCTGTATGGCGCTGATGATCAGTTAATCACCTTGCATGATCAGGATTCAAAGCAAATAGACGCGCAACAAGAGGCTATTAAGTTACTTTCAAAAATAGACCAAGATGATGCGGATGTATGGTTAGCCACTGTAAAGGCCGCCGCAAATAAAGAACGTAAGAAAAAACAAGCCGCAGCAGATACCATGCTAGCACAATCAAGAGCCGCACAAGCGAGCCAAAAACCGGAGGAAGTGGAAAAGGAGCTGCCGAAGCAGCCTTCTGATCCACCAACGGGAACCCGGCGCATTGCTTGACTTTGATCGTCAATCCGCTTGCCGTGCGCTCAGATCATCAACGGGTTGACGAGGAA